>JALTMR010000542.1 GCA_027001525.1 Gammaproteobacteria bacterium | reverse complement strand
ACACACAAGTTATAAGGAGAAACCGAGCCTGCCGGGGGCTCAACCATCAGCTAATCTTCGTTAATCCACGCCGACCATTTCACAATATGGCGCGGCTTAATCTCACTGTTCAAATGTTCGAGAATGTTCTCGATTCGACCGGGTTCATCGAAAAACTCCACGACGATGGGAAGGTCCAGCGACAGATCAACCAGCGAGGCACGGTGTACATGGCCCGACTCACCAAACCCGCTGATGCCACGAAACACGGTAACGCCGCGCACCCGCTCCCAGTCGTGCAGACGTTTCATCAAACTGTCCAGGTTGCTCTTGTTCTCATTGAGATAGATGCGCACCATTGTCACTTCGACCATTTTCATAGCTGTCTCCCCACGATGACGCCACCCCAGGCGGCGGCGATGCACAACACCACACTCAACAGTGTATTCAACACCGCTTTAAGGTAGGCGCCCGACTCCACCAGATTCAATGTCTCAATGGAGAAGGTTGAAAACGTTGTAAAGGCCCCCAGAAAACCGATCAGAATCACCGCCCGCCACTCGGGCCCCAGGCTCAGGCGCTCAATTAACAGGACAGACAACAGCCCCATCAACAGGGAGCCCACCACATTCACCGCCAAGGTGCCGTAGGGAAAGTCGCGCCCCAGCCAGGCGTACACGCCGGTGGAGACCCAAAAACGCATCACCGCACCCGCCGCACCGCCTGCGGCAATTGCCAGCACCTGATTCAACGATGAGCCCCCTGCGACCAAAAGCGGGCATTATACCGGATCACTCTTCACCTCGCGCCTTGGCATCCAGTGCACGCAGATGGCGCAACTTTTCGCCAATTTTTGCCTCCAGCCCCCGCCCCACCGGGTGGTAGTACTGCCGCTCCCCCATGGCCTCGGGAAAGTAACACTCACCAGCTGCATAGGCCTCGGGCTCGTCATGAGCGTAGCGATAGGCGTGGCCATAGCCCAGCTCCTTCATCAATTTGGTTGGCGCGTTGCGCAGATGGACCGGCACATCGTGAGAACCGTTGGCCTTAATCTCCGCCACTGCCCCTTTGTAGGCCATGTAGACGGCATTGCTCTTGGGGGCACAGGCCAGATAGATCACGGCCTGGGCGATGGTCAGCTCCCCCTCGGGGCTGCCGAGGCGCTCCTGCACATCCCAGGCGTTAAGGGCCAGGGTCAGGGCGCGCGGATCGGCATTGCCGATATCCTCACTGGCCATGCGCACTACTCGACGGGCAATGTATAGCGGATCACACCCCCCATCGACCATCCGCACAAACCAGTAGAGCGCCGCATCGGGGTCCGAACCGCGTACTGACTTGTGCAATGCAGAGATCTGATCGTAGAACGCTTCGCCGCCTTTATCGAACCGGCGTGGCGCACCACCGGCCAACACATCATTCAGGTCTGCTTCGCCAATCTCGCTGCCCGCGGCCAGGTCAGCCACAATTTCAAGAAAGTTAAGCGCCCGCCGGGCATCCCCATCGGCTGCTTCAGCGAGGCGATCCCGCAGCGCGTCGGCCATCTGCAAAGGCCGGTCAATGCCCCGCGCCTGGTCATTCAGGGCGCGGTCGATAATATTGCGAATCTCTCCCTGCTCCAGGCTGCGCAGCACATAGACGCGGGCGCGCGAGAGCAGTGCGTTATTGAGTTCAAACGAGGGATTTTCAGTCGTCGCACCGATGAAGGTAAATGTGCCGTCCTCCACGTAAGGGAGAAAAGCATCCTGCTGCGCTTTGTTGAAGCGATGCACTTCGTCAACAAAAAGCACCGTACTGCCGCCCTGGGTGTCACGCAGCTGTTTGGCCTGTTCCACGGCGGCGCGGATGTCCTTGACGCTCCCCAGGACGGCGGAGATGGTGATGAAATGCGCCTTGGCCCGATTGGCGATCAGGCGCGCCAGGGTTGTCTTGCCCGTGCCCGGCGGCCCCCAGAAGATCATGGAGTGGAGACGATCAGACTCAATCGCCTTACGCAGTGGCTTCCCCTCCCCGAGCAGATGGCTCTGCCCCATGTACTCCTCGATCACCTGGGGGCGCATTCGGTCAGCCAGCGGCTTCCAGCCCGAAGCGTCGGGCGCATGTTGGTCGAACAGATCCACAGTCAGCGAGTTTCGTCGATCACATCGACGCCATCAGGCGGGGTAAATTTGAACAGGGCGGGGTCAACATCCACATTCACCTCCATGTGGTCAAGGTAGAACTCGGTGAGCTGGCCAAAGCTGTCGAGCACTTCCATGCGCAGCAGCAAGCCGCCGGCCATGCCCAGACTCAGGCGCTCAAAGGTGGCGTCCCGCGCCTTGGGTTCGAGACTGTACCAGTTCAAGCCGTTGCGAACGTAGGAAAACTGCACATCGAAATTCTCAGCCAGTGCC
>JALTMR010000541.1 GCA_027001525.1 Gammaproteobacteria bacterium | reverse complement strand
GCGTAGCCCATCTCCCGCAGCTTGTTACGAAAAATAAACGCCTTGCTTTCGGTGGAAAAGCTGCCGATCTGCACCATCCACGCCTTCCCCTTCAGAGAGACATCGGCTGCACCCGCCTCGGCGGGTTCGACAATATCAGGCTTGGGCAAAGCCTCTTCTTTCGCTGCAACGGCCGGGGACTGAACCGATTGTGGGGCCGGCTGGGGGGCCGGTGCTGGTGCTGGTGCCGGGACTGGTGCCGGTTCCGATACTTCAATCTGCTTCGGTTCATCCGCTTTGGCTGTGGCTGTTTCAGAATCGACGGGGGCAGCGGCGGCCCCGGCAGCGGGCTGCTCAATCATCACGGGCTCGGGATCGACGTCAGGGTCGATTTTCTTCGACCAGACATTGAGGGGCAATACCTGCATTTTATTCACATCAGGCGCAGGCGGCACTTCGATATCCCCCCGCTGCGCCACATCCTGGCGACTAAAGTCGAGAATCATGGGAACGATAATAACGGCCAGCGCGACCAGCACCACCGCGCCCACCAAACGCTGTTTTTTAGCCTGATTCATCCTTCAACCCTTATGTTGCTCACGCCATCGCCAGCGATGCTTTCAGACGCTACCGGACCGGAAGGAGTATAAGCTGCCGCCATGGCCTCGGCCACTGTGTAAAAAGAGCCAAAAACGACGATTCGATCATGGGCCCGCGCCCCGGCCCGCACTCGCTCAATGGCCTGAGCCACGCTGGCATGGATGGTTAGCTGATGTTGATCCAACGCGGTCAGCGTCTCTTCGAGCTGCTCGGGAGGGGCCGCACGGGGAGTATCAATGCCGGTCAAATGCCAGTGATCAACCTCGGGAATCAGGGCAGAGAAGATCTCCGCCATGTTCTTGTCCGCCATCATGGCCACCACCGCATGAGTTTCACCCGGCGTTGGCCAGGCACGAAGATTTCCCGCCAGGGCCTCGCTCGCCTGCGGGTTGTGGGCAACATCGAGAATCAGCGGGATAGCGCCCGGCAACACCTGAAAACGCCCTGCCAACCGGGCCGTACCAAGACCCTCGCGCAGATGGGCCTGGCTGACGGGAAGCTGTCGGGCCAGTAACTCAACCACCATCAGCACCGCTGCAGCGTTTTGCAGTTGATAGCGCCCCCGCAGTGCCGGCATGGGCAACGCATCCCGGCACCGCGACCCGGCCCGCCAACGCCACTGATTCTGCTGGTGCTGAATATCGAAATCGACCCCCCGGGCATAGAGCCGCGCCCCCAGGGCATCGGCAGCCGATGCGATGCTGGCCGGCGGATCGGGGTCTCCACACACAACGGGGCGGCCCGCACGCATAATACCCGCCTTCTCGCGACCGATAGTCTCTCGATCACTGCCGAGCCAGGCCTCGTGGTCAACGCCGATGGAGGTGATCAGGGCCACGTCGGCATCGATGATATTGACCGCATCGAGACGCCCCCCCAGTCCGACCTCCAGAATGGCCACATCCACTTCGGCAGCGGCAAAACAGTCGATGGCCGCCAGCGCGCCGAACTCAAAGTAGGTCAGAGAGATCTCCCCCCGCGCCTGATCGATCCTCTCAAAAGTCTGGCACAACAGCTCATCGGCCACCTCTTCACCATCGATGCGTATGCGCTCGTTGTAGCGCAAAAGATGAGGCGAGGTGAAGGCGCCAACGCGATAACCCGCTGCGCGGTAGATGGCCGCCAGCAGGGTCACGGATGAGCCTTTGCCATTGGTTCCGGCAACGGTAACGACGGGATGGGCGGGCTTGTCGCGCCCCAGGCGGCAGAGCACCTCATGCACACGCGCCAGCCCCAGATCAATTTCACTGGGGTGCAAGCCCTCCTGCCAGGAGAGCCAGTCATCAAGAGTGGAAAAGCGCATGATAGTTATCTGGGAGGGAGGATAAAGGCGCGGGAGAGCGCTCCCGCGGCCTGGAATTCAGCTCTAACCGGCCAGCTGCTGGTGGGTCATGATGGCCAGCACGCTGCCCAGGCGGTCGCGCATCTCACGACGATCGACAATCATATCGATGGCCCCATGCTCGAGCAAAAATTCGCTGCGCTGGAACCCTTCCGGCAAGGTTTCGCGCACGGTCTGCTCGATAACACGCGGCCCCGCAAAGCCGATCAACGCATTGGGCTCGGCCACGTTGATATCCCCCAGCATGGCAAAGCTGGCAGAGACGCCCCCCATGGTCGGATCCGTCATCACGGAAACAAAAGGGATGCCCTTTTTACTCAGACGCGCCAGAACCGCACTGGTTTTGGCCATCTGCATCAGGGAAAACAGCGCCTCCTGCATCCGCGCTCCACCGCTGGCAGAGAAGCAGATAAAGGGTCGCTCCTGCTCGAGCGCCAAATTGGCGGCACGCACAAAGCGCTCACCCACCACAGAGCCCATGGAGCCGCCCATGAATTTGAATTCAAACGCCGCAGCCACCACCGGCATGCCCTTAAGCTGCCCCTGCATGGCAATCAGGGCATCCTTCTCTTCCGTAGCTTTCTGCGCCTGAACGATGCGGTCTTTATACTTTTTGCTGTCTTTAAACTTGAGGATATCGATGGGCTCAAGCTGGGCACCAACCTCTTCCCGCTCCCCTTCATCGAGGAACAGGTCAAGACGCCGGCGGGCACCGATACGGAAATGGTGGCTGCACTTGGGACAGACATCCATATTGCGCTCAAGCTCGGCCCGATAGAGCACGCTGCTACAGCTTTTGCACTTGATCCACAGCCCTTCGGGAATCGATTTCTTGCTGCTCGCATCGGTACGAATCCGCGAAGGTATTAATTTTTCAAACCAACTCATTGGGCAATCCCTACTCTGTTCAAATGTAACCTCGAATGCCGGCGACCGCTGAAACGCGACCCGGATGAGCGCGTTTCAAGGAATCTGTCAGGCGTCCATGGCGCGGCGCATGTCACTCAACAGGGCGGCAATTTCAGGGGCAATACGGTCAGGCTGCGCCACATTGGCAGCGATGCGGTTGACCACCGCTGAGCCCACCACCACCGCATCAGCCACGCCGGCCACCTGAGCCGCCGTTTCTGCATCCCGAATACCAAAACCCACACCCACAGGCAGATCCGTCAGGCCGCGAATCTCATCCAGCTTGGCCGCGACGGCCGCCACATCCAGATTGGCCGCCCCCGTCACGCCTTTCAGGGAGACATAATAAACGAATCCACTGGCGGATGCGCAGACCTTGCCAATGCGCTCTGCCGTGGTGGTGGGCGACAGCAGGAAGATGGGATCAAGCTCTGCCTCCTTGAAAATCTTCACCACCTCAACACCCTCCTCCGGCGGCAGATCCACCGTCAGGACGCCATCGACACCCGCGTCACAGGCCGCCTGGGCAAAGGGCACATAGCCCATCACTTCGATCGGATTGAGATACCCCATTAACACCACCGGGGTTTCATCGTCTTTTTCCCGAAAGGTGGCGACCATCTCCAGCACGTCGTGCAGACTGACGCCGTGGGCCAGGGCCCGCTCACAGGCTTGCTGGATCACCGGGCCGTCAGCCATGGGGTCGGAAAACGGCACCCCCAGCTCGATAATGTCAGCACCCGCCGCCACCATCGCATGCATCAACGGCACGGTGACACCGGGCTGGCAGTCCCCTGCGGTGACGTAGGGGATGAGGGCCTTGCGCCCTTCGGTCTTTAATCTGGCAAAACATTCTGCGACACGACTCATACTTTGATTCCTTCCAAGCCCGCGACGGTGTGGATGTCTTTATCTCCACGACCGGAGAGGTTCACAATAATAACGTTGTCCTTATCCATCGACGCGGCCAGCTTGGCCCCGTGAGCCAGGGCGTGGCTCGACTCCAATGCCGGCATAATGCCTTCGAAACGGGTTAAATCGTGAAAGGCCTGCAACGCTTCGGCATCTGTCACGGCGACATAGTTGGCGCGGCCAATATCTTTCAACCAGGCGTGCTCCGGCCCCACGCCGGGGTAGTCCAGCCCGGCCGAAATGGAGTGGGTTTCGATAATCTGGCCGTTGTCATCCTCCATCAGGTAGGTGCGATTGCCGTGCAGCACACCGGGTCGGCCCGAGCATAACGGCGCAGCGTGGCGATCCGTCTCCGGGCCATCCCCACCACCTTCGACACCGTACAAAGCCACGCCCTCATCATCCAGAAAAGGATAAAACAGACCAATGGCGTTGGAGCCACCACCCACGCAGGCCACCAGCGCATCCGGCAAACGACCTTCAGCCTGCTGGATCTGCCGGCGTGCTTCGCGCCCGATGACACATTGAAAATCCCGCACCATCGCCGGGTAGGGGTGAGGCCCCGCCACGGTGCCGATAATATAGAAGGTGTTGTCGATATTGGTCACCCAGTCGCGCATGGCTTCGTTGAGGGCATCCTTCAGCGTCCTGGAGCCCGATTCCACCGGCACAACCGTTGCCCCCAGCAGGCGCATCCGGTAGACGTTGAGCGCCTGACGCTTGACGTCGTCAGCCCCCATGTAGACCACGCACTCCAGCCCCAGCCGGGCCGCCACGGTGGCCGAGGCAACGCCGTGCTGGCCAGCGCCGGTTTCGGCGATAATACGGGTCTTGCCCATGCGTTTGGCCAGCAGTGCCTGACCAATGGTGTTGTTGATCTTGTGGGCACCGGTGTGATTGAGATCCTCTCGTTTGAGGTAGACCCTGGCACCGCCGAGAATGTCAGTCCAACGCCGGGCAAAATAGAGCGGTGACGGTCGGCCCACGTAGTGAGCCAGGTCGGCGTCGAACTCCGCCTGAAACTCGGCGTCATTCTTCATTTTGTCGTAAACACTCTGGAGCTCTTCCAACGCCTCCATCAATGTCTCGGCCACAAAACGACCGCCGTAGACACCGAAATGGCCGTTCTCATCCGGCAGAGAGTCAATCAACTTCGACACATTTTACTCCTCGCATGAACGCTGCGATTTTCGCAGCATCTTTAATACCTTTAGCCGCCTCCACACCGCCGCTGACATCCACAGCGTAGGGGCGAACCTGCTCAATCGCTTCACCGACATTGCCGGGGGTGAGACCACCGGCCAGCACAATCGGCATTGAAAAATTCCGGGGAACGCGGTCCCAGCCGAAGGTCTCCCCCGTCCCGCCCGCCACCCCCGGCTGGTAGGCATCCAGCAACAGGGCCTGCGCTTTATAGTGCTGCCGGGCTAGCTGATCCAGTGCCACATCGGGACGCATCCGAACCGCTTTGATGTAGGGCCGCGCAAATTGCGCGCAAAACTCGGGGGACTCGTCACCGTGAAACTGGATCAGATCCGGTGCCACCCGTCGCAATACCTGCTCAACTTCATGCTGGGCCGGGTTCACAAAGAGCGCCACGGTGGTCACAAAAGGCGGCAACACATCGATCACGGCTTTTGCCTGTTCGGCATCCACCGCCCGCGGGCTGGGTGGATAAAAGACAAACCCCAACGCATCGGCCCCCAGGCGGGCGGCATCGAGCCCGTCCTGCGGCCGGGTAATACCACAAATTTTGATTCGCGTATGCGCCATGGCGGCTCCAAAAGAGCCCGATTCTATCAGATTTGGCTCCCCGGCACCGCCCTCAAAGTGGCTCCAGTTTCCAGCCCGAAAGCCGACAAACAGACAACGAGCCATCGCATTTTATGGAAGAGCTATGGGTGAAAAACGCAAGAGCATCATCGTCAAAAGGAAATTTCAGCACAACATTGCGCTGATTATCACGCTGGCCCTGTTCATTCTGATCAACATTCTGTTTGTTGTGGGCTACTTCATTGTTGAATCAATGACAGACATCCAGCAGCTTAAAGAGACCCTGGCCTACGTCATCGCGGCAGCCGAACTGGTTTCGCTCGGTTTGATCTACCGCTTGAGCATCAAGGAGAGCCACCGCATCGCCGGCCCACTGTTTGTACTTGAGCGGTCGCTGAAAAACATCAAAGAGGGCGAGCTGAACTTCACCATGAGCCTGCGCAGCCACGACCATTTTCACGAAACAGCCGACATTTTCAACGAGACGCTCATCGACCTGAAACGCCGCATCGGCGACTCGCAAACGCTTGCAGCACAACTGAGAGAGGCACTGAAGGAGACTGGAGAGCAACGGGCGCTGGCGGACCAGCTGGTTCAGCAACTGTCACACTACCGCCTGGACAACCACTCAAGCGGTTCGTAACGATGACAAGAGACAGCAGAGCCGATTGTGCGGGCTACACCATTCTCGAACTGATGATCGCCCTGTTCATCGTCAGCATTTTGGCTGTGGTCGCACTTCCCAGCTACCACGGTTACAAGATGCGTACGCAGATTGCGGCGGAGCTCCCTCTGGCGGCGCCAATGAAACTGGCGATCACCGAAAACTACCTCACCAACATGAGCTGGTTCGGCAACAACAGCGACGCCGGCTTTCTGGCAAAAGAGACCTACAGCACCAAACTCCTCACCAGCATCGAAATCAGCAACACCCCCGTGGCCGGTGCCATCATCCTCACCTACAACAGCGATGAACTGCCGCAACTGGGGAGCAACAACACCATTATTTTCTACCCCAGCGCCACCAAGGGGGGCGTCACATGGGCGTGCGACGCGGGCACCATTGTTGAAAAGTACCTTCCTCCCCAGTGCAGATAGCCAGTGCAGATAGAAGGGACTACTTGCCCACCACAGGACGAACGCGCCATGCCTGTGTTTTGTTCGCGATGTACGCCCCGCCGTTGATAAAGTGGATCACGGTGACGCGGGGGGCAATCACCCCATCAACCTCGGTGCCGGTCCAAAAACCTGACTCCGGGGAGTAGGGAAAAACGTCCAGATTGATCGCTGGCTTGAAACAGCGCGCTTCAACGATACTGGCCAGCTCTTGTCTGGAGGGCAGTCGCCAGTCCGAGTGCTTGCTATCCCCCGCTGCATTTAGCTCTTCGATGGCAATTTTGGCATTTACAAAATCGTAGGAGGCGCTCTGCCCCTCACAGGTCTGCCCGTTCCAGCTCATTCCCAATGCACAGTGACGCCAGGTCAGCTTGGTTCTGGTGTCGGTGACAGTGCCATCGCCGTTATCTTTAAAACGGCTCGAGGGGGTCGACTCCGCTTTGTTAACATCACACGTCTGGGCCGCACCCACCGGCCCCATGACCAATGCCAGCACGCTCCCGGCCAGCACCCACGTCAGTTTCTTCATAAACTCCTCCTCGTCATTTGCTTGCACGCCAGAACAGAAACAACTGCCTGTATATCGACCATTGGATCGAGTTCAGCAGGGGCCTATTGTGATGAAATGCAAAGCAAAAAGAATGACCACCCCAAAGCGGTCACTGCACCGACTGGCCACGCCTCTTTTCACTTCCAGGCGGAAAGAAATAACAGGAATAAAGAGAGCAGGTCGCTACGCCTCCCCGGAATAGCGCCTCAATCGTCCCAGTCAGCATCCATTAAAGGGGGCTAGCTTAGGCATCGAAAGCTGAACCGGAGATAAACACCCATTACCAGAGGGCGGAGCTGTGGCGAATTTGCGGCAGATCAAATTCTTCGGGATAACCCACGCTCGTCAGGTAGAGACCAGAGGGCGGGGCGGTCACCCCACCCCGAGCACGATTCCGGTGCTGCAATACCTCGCTCACCCAGGTCACCGGCTGCTCACCGGCACCAATGGCCATCAGTACGCCGGCAATATTGCGTACCATATGATGGAGAAAGGCGTTGGCTTCGATATCGATGAAAATCAGCTCCCCCTGGCGAGAGACCGCCACGCTGTGGACTGCTCTCACAGGGCTCTTGGCCTGACACCCCTGCGCCCGAAAGGAAGAGAAGTCGTGCTCCCCGACTAATGCCTGAGCCGCCTCATGCATCAACGCCTCATTCAACGGGCGATAGTCCCAGGTGGTACGCCAGGCCAGAAAGGTTGGCCGAACGGAGCGATTGTATATAACGTAACGATAACTGCGCCGACAAGCGCTAAAGCGGGCGTGAAAGGCTTCAGCCACTGGCGTTGCCCACAACACCGCCACCTCTTTGGGGAGATTGGCATTGGCGCCATAGACCCATGAACGCATGGAGCGCTCGGCTTCCGTATCAAAATGGACCACCTGTTCCGCCCCGTGGACACCGGCATCTGTGCGCCCGGCACAGTGAACCCGAACGGGCTGAGCCGCCACCTGCGACAACGCCTCTTCCAGGCAACCTTGCACCGTACGAACGCCCACCTGCAACTGCCAGCCGGAAAACCCGGTGCCATCATATTCAACGCCCAAAGCAATACGCATAGAGTTCGCCAACCAAGAGATAGAGAGCCAATTTCAAATTTTAGCGGGTCATTGAAACTAGCTCAGGTGAGCACGAGACAAGGCAAAAGCAGCCGAATCAAAGCGCCGCCTACTGGCGTAAACGGGCATATTGAGGCGGGTTTTAGCAATGTATCGTGCTCTCTGAGCAGAAGTTCAACAACCTGCTACACAGAGCGCATCAGTCCCCTGAAGCACCTGATTTAGGGGCCGGGCAAGACTGACCAAAAACAGCGAGATGAAGACGAAGATCATCAGGCAGGCATACTAACACCCACCAAACCCTTCCCCACAGTCAGTGAAAAAGACCAGGGAAGAATTCAGCGGCATCAGAAACACTTACTTGTCGGCAATCAAACGAAGCCGCCATGTCTGCGTTTTATTCGCGATATAGGCGTTGCCATTATAGAAGTGCAGCAGCATCACCCGCGAAGTCAGCAGACCGGGGTTATCCGTACTGCTCCAAAACCCGGACTGGGGCGAATAGGGAAAGACATCCAGGTTAATTGCCGGACTGAAACAACGCTGCTCCACAATACTCTCCAGCTCGGCAATCGTCGGCAAGCGCCAATCACTCCGGCCGCCCACCTTGCCCCCATTCAACTCATCAGCAACGGCCAAGGCCTCTGAGTAGCTGTACTCCAGGGATTTTCCGGCGCAACTCTTTCCATCCCACGTCATGCCCACCGCGCAGCGCAGCCAGGTATGTTTGGTCTGCTTGTCAGTAATGGTGCCGTCGCCATTATCTTTAAAGCGGCTGACGGGGGTGGTTTCCGGCTTTCCGTCATCGCACTTCTGGACAGCCACAGCAGGCCCGGCCATTACCACAAACAGGACAGCCGATAACAAATACCTGAACTTCATGTTCATCTCCTTGGGGTCTAAGTCTCTTTTTCGAAGCCTATTCCCCCTCCTCCGCGGCCATTATATACCGGCCCATCGCGGGGAGGGGATGGCAAAAGCGGATAAAATTCGATCAATGCGACAAATTCATCGGCCGGCGGTGGCATAATGAGAGGCACAAATTTCATGACGGAAACCGACACGTGGACCAACTGACAATCACCCGCCCGGACGACTGGCACATCCATCTGCGCGATGGCGCCGCTCTTGCCACCACCGTACCCCACGTTGCCGCCCAGTTTGGCCGCG
>JALTMR010000540.1 GCA_027001525.1 Gammaproteobacteria bacterium | reverse complement strand
AATTAGGAAGTTTGGGTGGTTGTGATGCAATTCAGAGGACGTATGTCATTTTGGTTTTCCAGGTTTGTGTCAGCCTGCGTTTTGCCACTGTTGCTGATGGCTCTGCCTGTTTCTGCCGTGATGGCTGCTGATGCTTCCAGCGATCAGCACGGTGACGGCGCGATTGTGATGGAGGTCTTTAACGAGCAGGCCCTGGCCAAGGCCGAAGCCTATGAATTGAGTGACGAGAGAAAGCACCAGATTCTGTTTGTGATGGGCGTAGCGTTGTTGGTGTTGCTGGGATTGACCGCTTATTTCGGTATCGCCCTGGGTATCGGTGGCAAAGATGTCTTCGTGCCTCATATGGTAAGCGCGGGATTGACCATCACACTCTCCCTTGCTCATGCAGTGACAGCCGTTGTCTGGTTTTTCCCCTTCTAGCTCTTGCTTATCGAAGCTCTCCTGCAATACAGCACCTGAGCCAAGTCGCTAGCCTCCATGCAGAGCTCACCTTCGGTCGCCATGTCGTTGACGAAAGAGAGTGCCAGGTTTGGTGCTTTCGTTATCCTGCTCTATTTTTTTTCCGGCGTTGTTGGTCTGGCTTACCAGGTGTTGTGGGCAAGAATGTTGTCCCTGCAATTTGGCGTCAGCATCTTTGGCGTAGTGATTACGGCTGCCGCCTTTATGTTCGGATTGGGTATGGGGGCAATGCAGGGGGGGCGTTGGGCGCGTCGCGTCAGTTCACCTTTGCGGGTGTTCGCCCTGGTGGAAGTCCTGGTTGCACTCTACGCCCTGAGCCTGCCGTTTATGTTGCGCCTGGTGAATGGTGGGATTGCGTCTCTGGGGGCAGTTTCTCTTGATGCCTGGTATGGCATCTACGGCGTGGTTACGTTGTTGATGATTGTTCTGCCTGCCTGGGCCATGGGGGTGGGATTTCCCATGGTGTTGCGCGCGTTGGAGCCAACGGGCGCCTCTCTGGCCAGGGTGTATGGCCTGAACACTTGCGGCGGTGCCGTTGGCGCGTTACTGCCCTTGTGGTTATTGCCTCTCATGGGGTGGGGGCTTGCGGTCTGGGCGGTGGCTTTGATCGGCTTGGGGGTCGCCGCTGCGGCGTGGTGGATGAGTCGCTATCAACCCGGCAATATGCCACCGACATCCGTGACGACGCGCGCATTTCCAGTGCCGGTCTCCACCTTGCTGGCATACGCAGGAGTGGGGGCGGCGGCGTTGATCATGGAGATTGGCTGGACCCGCCTGTTCGGGATGTTGTTGCTGCGGACTGAATATGTGATGGCCATCATTCTTGCCGTGTTTTTGACCGGTATTGGCCTGGGCAGCGTGGTCGCCAGGCGAATGCAGGCCAGGTGGTGGTTTGACGTGCTTCCCGCTGCGGCGGGGCTGTTTGCTCTGGTCAGTTTGTGGGGGATGCCGTCTCTCTCAGCCTGGGCAGAGCGGGCGGTCTTTCAAGGCCTGCTGTCGGCCATGTTGAGCCAGGGGGTGATGGTGGCGTTGCTGACGTTGCCCGTGACGCTGCTGCTGGGGGCGTGGTTGCCGCTGCTGCATCGTCGTCTCAACACCGACAAAGCCAGCGGTGCGCTATTGTATGGTGCCAATGCCGTTGGCGCGGCCTTGGGTGCCCTGGTGGCCGGATTTGTTCTGATTCCCTGGTGGGGGACCAATGCCACCATCGCCTTTGCTGCACTGCTGGTGTTTCTTTGTGGCATGGCCTGGGCCCGTCGCAGAGTGTGGTGGTTTTTGCCGCTGCTGGGGGCGCTGGCTTACCCTGTGCTTCAATTGCCGCCGGTCAGTGTGCTGTTGCCTGAGGCGCAGGCGCATAGTCGTGACCTGTCGGTGGAGGAGGACGCGCTGTCCATCACCCATGTCGTCGAGCGTGACGATGGTCAGCGCCTGTTGCTGGCTGACCTGCAGCGCATGGATGCCTCCAGCGATCCTCTGGCCATCACGTCACAAAAGAACCAGGTTCGATTGCCCCTGCTGCTGCATCCTCAGCCGCAAAGCGTGTTGTTCCTAGGCCTGGGCACCGGTATCTCGGCAGCCGCCTCGCTGCCTTTTCCTCAGCTGGAGCGTACCGCAGTTGAGCTGTCTCAGGGGGCGATCGACGCGGCTGCTCACTGGTTCGAACCGGTGAATGGCGGGATTAGCAAAAAAATGGAGATTGTGCGGGATGATGCCCGCCGCTTCCTGCGCACCGCCGACCGTTCTTACGACGTCATTATCGGCGATCTGTTTCACCCGGATCTTGTCGGCCGCAGCGCGCTGCTCTCGGTGCAGCAGTTTGAGCGGGCGAGGGCCCACCTCAACCCGGGGGGGGTGTTTGTGCAATGGTTGGCGCTGAACCAGTTTGACCCCACCACGCTGGCGGTGGTGTTGCGCAGTTTCAATCA
>JALTMR010000539.1 GCA_027001525.1 Gammaproteobacteria bacterium | reverse complement strand
TTTATACCCACCAGAAGGGTAACAACTTCAAACGTATGTTTGATCAGCTTGTTACCCTTTTTGATGGCGTAGTGAGCCCCGATGTAACCGCCCATCACCGAACCCAGCAGCAGCGCGGGGAGCCAGTTCCACTGGATCTCGCCCAGCAACCCCAGAGTCAATGCCCCACTGCCGTTCCAGAACAGCCCCACCAGGATCAGCGTATAGGCCACTGCCCGTTTGTACTCCAGACCAAACCAGTAGACCAGCCACAGCGTGACAAACAGACCGGTTCCCGACGTCAGCGAACCATTGAGTATGCCGATACCCAACAGCGCTATGCCGCCAACAATAAACCCGAACCGGCTCCGGTGCCTGGGCGAGTGCAAGGTGCCGAGATCAGGTTTGATGAAGGAGTAGACGCCCAAAGCACTCGTCAGAATACCCAGGGCGATTTCGGCACTGCGATCCGGCACCAATAAAATGAAGTTGGCCCCCAGCACCACGCCTGGCATACCGGCCGCCAGAATAAACAGCGCGAAACGCCACTCCAGCGCATCTTCACGCAGGTAGCGCAGCGTAGCCCCAACCCCCAGCGCCACGCTCGCCACCTTGTGGGTGGCCAACGCCACGGAAAATGACAGGCCCAGAAAAATCAGTGCCGGCAATTGAATCAGGCCCGCTCCGCCCCCGGCCAGTGCGGAAAAGGCATTGGCCACCAGCGAGACCAGAAACAAAATAAATTGATCCATCCAATTCAAACCACTGCCACTCCGCGCTAGAATGTCTGTCTATGAAACTCACAACGGCCAGCCGCTAACCACCATGCCTACCACCAAGCCCCACTTGCTTCTCCGCTCGCTCTGCCTGGCAAGCCTGTTATCGGGGGCAATGTTTGGCCCCTCCTCTGTCAGCGCCGGGCCGCTCTACCGCTGGGTCGATAACGAGGGGAAGATGCACTACGGTGACAGCATACCCCCACAGTATGTGCAGAAGGGGTATCACGTCGTCAGCGAACAGGGCATCACGGTTTACACCATCAAGCCCGCCAGCGAGATCCCTCTACCCAAAGAAGAGAAGGAGGAGGTTGCTCCGCTAAGCACCTATGAACGCGGGCTGCTGGCCACCTACATCGACGAAAAAGAGCTGCTTCAGGCCAAGGCCAAGAAACTTGCCGACATCGACACCATCACCCAACTGACCCATGAGAATATCCAGCTACTGGAGAATCAGTTTCATATGCTGACCAAGAAGGCGGGGGACTACGAACGCCGCAACCAGGAGGTGCCGGCCAACCTGAGACAGGACATCGCCACCACACAGGAAAAAATCCTCAACCTCCTGCGCACTATCGAACGCTACGAGGCGCAGAAAGCCGAGGCGGCCCGACGCTTCGACAAAGACCTGGCCCACTACCGCGAGCTCAAGCAACGCCCCGACATTCAGCGTTAACTGTGAATCAAGGTGCCGATCCCCTGATCGGTAAATACCTCAAGCAATACCGCGTGCTTCACCCGACCATCGATAATATGCACAGACTTGACCCCACCCTGGGCGGCTTCGATGGCGCAGCGCGTCTTGGGCAACATGCCACCGTAGATGGTGCCATCGTCGATCAGGCCGTTGACCTGACTGGCACTCAGCCCCGTCATGGTTTCATCATTTTTATCCAGCAGCCCTGGGGTATTGGTCAACAAAACCAGCTTTTCAGCCTGTAGCACCTCAGCCAATTTACCTGCCACCAAGTCCGCATTGATGTTATAGGACTGGCCGTCATCACCCACGCCAATCGGCGCAATCACGGGGATAAAATCGCCCTGCACCAGCATGTCCACCAGGGCGCTGTCTATAGAGGCCACCTCACCCACATGACCGATATCGATGATTTCGGGGGCGTTCATTTCGGGTAAATCCTGCTTGAACACCAATTTGCGCGCATGGATCAAATCCCCGTCCTTGCCGGTAAGCCCCACGGCACTGCCACCGTGGCGATTGATCAAACTGACAATCTCTTTGTTCACCAGCCCGCCCAACACCATCTCCACCACATCCATGGTCTCGGCGTCGGTGACCCGCATTCCACCGACAAACTTGCTCTCCTTGCCCATGCGCTGCAACAGATCTCCGATTTGTGGCCCGCCGCCGTGCACAACCACGGGGTTCATGCCTACCAGTTTCATCAACACCACATCCCGCGCAAAGCTGTTTTTCAGCTCGTCGTCCACCATGGCATTGCCGCCATATTTAATCACCATCGTCTTGCCGGAGAAACGGCGAATATAGGGCAGCGCCTCAGTCAGCACCTTGGCGACATTCATAGCAGCGTTTTTACTCAAGAAACACCTCGAAGATTACTTAAAATTAAAAAGATAGCGATGTAGAGTGATGGGCACCTCTATTAATTC
>JALTMR010000538.1 GCA_027001525.1 Gammaproteobacteria bacterium | reverse complement strand
GCTGGGGGCGGTGAAGTGGAGTTTGAAGGTGTAGCCCGTGGTGCGGGAGAGGTAGTCGAGAAACGGCAGGTACTGGCGGGCATCTTCCTGTGGGCTGTCGCGCAGATCAAAGCCAAACAGCAAAGTCGCCGGCTGATGGCTGTTCAGGTCAACCTGGTAGCGGATCTGGCTCTCATCGATGCGTTTGGACAGATCGATGGTTGGCCGTTGCTCCCTCTGTTCACACCCCGCCAGCATCCATACAGCCCAGGCAAGGAGAAGAGGGAGAAGAGAGCGTCCAGCTATTTGCCTGGCCAACAACGCAGATGCAACCAAGTGAACCCCCTCTTCTGAATGGTTTCAACCGCCTGCGGTGAAGAAACCGTGCGGCTAAGTATAGGCAGTGGTGCAGCGGTTAATCAACGCGGCACTGGAAGGGGAGCAGGGTTGCTTTACCTGCCGCCTGACCCGGGCTCAGAGGAGGTGTCCAGCGGGTCGCTTTGGTCGTCCGTTTTGCTCCACTCACGCCGATTAATCGCATAGCCGCTGATTTTGCCAACAAAGGGCATCAGCAGCATACCCGGTAGCCAGGTCGCCCACCTGGGTTGTCGAAACTTGTGAATGCCGATGCACATTCCCCTGTGGCCTGCGCGGGGCTGGGCGATGTAGGTGCCGAAGAGGCGGTCCCAGATCGACAGGTTAAAGCCGAAGTTGCTGTTGGTCTCATTGTCTTCGGTGGAGTGGTGCACCCGATGCATATCGGGGGTGACCAGCAGGAGGCGCACGATGCGCTCCAGCCACCTGGGCAGGCCGACGTTGCCGTGGTTAAACATCGCCATGGCGTTGAGTACCACCTCAAAGATCACCACCGCCACCACCGGTGCGCCGAGGACGATAATGGTGGCGAACTTGATCAGCATCGAGAGGATGATTTCGATGGGGTGGAAGCGGGCGCCGGTGGTCACATCGTAGTCGAGATCGGCGTGGTGTACCCGGTGCAGGCGCCACAAGGTGGGGACGGCGTGTACCAGTACATGTTGCAGATAGATAACGAAGTCCATGGCCACGACGCAGATCAGCACCGTCAGACCGAGGGGCAGGGTGTAGTAGTTGAGCAGCCCCCAGCCATGCTCGGCCGCGAAGGCCGCCACACCCACCGCAGCAGCGGGAAAAAGCAGTCGCAATATGAAGCTGTTGAGAAACACCAGCCCCAGGTTATTGGCCCAGCGCACGGTTTTGGAGAGGGTCAATGCACGGCGCGGGGCCTTGACCTCCCACCACGCCATCACGGCAAAGACAGTGAAAAAAAAGAACAGGCGAATGGCCAGCTCATATTGGGCTACAAACTCAGTGAATGTCATTCGGGAGCTTCCAATGATATGCAGTGAAGAGTTCCCCCACTGTAGCCCGTCTCGCCGGCAAAGACGAGGCCGGGCGTGGTCGCTGGCGATGTTACAGAAATGGCACGAGTAACAGAGCCATTAAACTCAAGACCTTGAGCATGGGATTGATGGCGGGGCCGGCGGTGTCTTTGCACGGGTCTCCCACCGTGTCGCCGGTCACGGCCGCCCTGTGGGCTTCTGAGCCTTTGCCGCCGTAGTGGCCTGCTTCGATGTATTTCTTGGCATTGTCCCAGGCTGCACCGCCGGTGCTGAGCATCAGAGCCAGAATCAGCCCGGAGGTGACCGCACCGATCAGTACGCCCCCCATCAGCTGGGCCGCGCTGCCGTCGGGTCCGATGGGGGCCCAGACGAAGGCGATTAAAAGAGGGGCAATGACCGGCATGAGGCCGGGCAGGATCATGGCCCGGATGGACGCCTTGGTGAGCATCTCCACCGTGGTGGCGTAGTCCGGCTTGTGCTCGCCGGTGATGATTTTGGGGTCGGCCTGAAGCTGCCGGTGGACGCCTTCCACCACAGCGGCGGCGGCTCGCCCGACCGCCTTGAAGGTAATGCCGCTGAAGACGAAGGGGAGCAGCGCGCCGATGAAGAGTCCGGCGAGGATGTAGGGGTCATCAAGCGAGAATGAGAGCTGCGCCACGCGCTCGCCAAACTCCAGTTTGAAGGCGACAAACAGCAGCAGCGCCGCCAATCCGGCGGAGCCGATGGAAAACACCTTGGTCAGTGATTTGGTGGAGTTGCCGGCGGCGTCGAGGGTGTCGGTCACCTGCCGCACAGCGGGGGATATCTGCGCCATCTCGGCAATGCCTCCGGCGTTGTCGGTGACCGGCCCGTAAGCATCGATGGCCACCACCACCGGCGTGAGTGACAGCAGGGCGGTGACGGCGATGGCGATGCCATACACCCCGGCAAAGCTGTAGGAGGCGATCACCCCCGCGGCAATGGCCAGTGTCGGTATCAGGGGCGATTGCATGCCGACAGCCAGCCCGGTGATGATGTTGGTGGC
>JALTMR010000537.1 GCA_027001525.1 Gammaproteobacteria bacterium | reverse complement strand
GCGCTGGGGGGAATTTTTAACATCCCCTCGCTGCGCAGCTACGGCATCGCCTTTCTCGGAGTCGCCTTTGCGACGCTGATCTCCAGCGCCGGCCACGTCTTCTGGTCACAATACGGGCTGCCGGTGTTCACCCTCCCCTTTACCATTGTCACCCTCAGTTTTATCTATGCCCTGAAGCTGCTGCGCTATCCGCTGCAAACCCAGGTCTACAAGGGCTCGCCAGAGCGCAATCTGGAACACTTTCTGACCAACCGGAATCGTTTTGTCAGCCAGCCCGTGGCCCTCTCACTGCCCTTCAGAGGCGAGTGGTTTTGCTGGCAGGGGTTCGATGGCCCGTGGACTCACAAGGGGGCGTATCGCTACGCCTACGATTTTGTCATCTGCGACGCCGACGAAAAGACGTTCGCCAACCAGGGCACCCATCTGACCGACTACTACTGCTACGGCCAGCAGGTGTTGTCACCCGTGCGGGGGCGGGTGATCAAAGTCATCCACCATTTGCCGGACAACCCCGTCGGCTCCACCGATATGGTGAACAACTGGGGTAATCAGGTGGTAATCGAGGATGTGCGCGGCTACATCGTCAAACTGGCCCACTTTGCCCACTACGCCGTCCATGTGGCAGAGGGGCAGTGGGTGGAGGTAGGCACCGTGCTGGGGCTGTGTGGCAACTCGGGCAACTCACCCCAGCCCCATATCCACATACAGGTGCAGGTAGACCACAGTGACGTATCCCTCACCACCCCCTTTGTCTTTGTCAACTACGAGCAGGACCACAAGTACAGCACCTCGGGGCTGCCGCAGGTACGCAGCGCCGTGCGCAACTGCATCTTCGACCCCTTTTACGATCAGGCCACCAACTTCGTTCTCGACGAAGAGCTGGACTACGCCGTCTACCACAAGGGTGAGCTGGTGGAGCAGATCTCCTTCAAGGTCGCAATGTCGGACAATCTCGACTACTACTTCTCCTGCGGCCAGGCCAGGCTCTACTTCGGCAAACAGTACGGCAATTTTTATCTCTACAGCCTCGAAGGCGATGACCGCTATCTGAAACTGCTCCATCTGGCGATATCCACAATGCCCCTGGCTTATTCAAAAGAACTGACGTGGCAGGACGAGATCAACAACGCCCTGCTGCTCAACCGCAAGCAATCCGCTGTGGCCAGTTTTCTCAACGCCTTTTGCACCAAGTGGGTGAAGACCTGCGGCGAGTACCGCTATGTTGACGAAATCACCATCGAGGGGCGGATCAAGAACTCGCTCTTCCCTGTTGAAGTCGCCACGCGGCTGACGCTCGACCCGCTGCACCGCTTCAAGGTCATTGAAGTGGCCGACTACCGTTTAGTCAGAACGAATTAAGAGGTGAATGTGATCATTAAACATTGTCGCGCAATACTCGGCACCTTCCTGTTGCTGCTCGCCGCCGCAGGCACTGCTCACGGCCAGCAGGAGATGAGCCAGACGCAGGTAAGCAGCGCCTACTACAAGTCCTACACCTACGCCAAAGCGGGTAACTACGACGATGCGATCAAGGCTCTCCAGCTGGTCTACCAGACCTACCCGCGAACATTTGGCGTCAACAACCGGCTCGGCTATCTCTACAACCTGAACGGAAAATTCAAGAATGCCGAACACCACTACAAGCAGGCGATCAGCGCACTGCCTGACGCCCTCACCCCCAAGCTGGGGTTGATGTACACCTACTTGCTGGCACAGCGCTTCGACGACGCCAGCGAGCTGGGCTACCAGATCCTGCGCATCGACTACTACAGCTACTACGGCAATTTAAGGCTCGCCTATGTGCTGCGACAGCAGGGCAATCTCGACATGGCGGAGTCCGTCCTGATCAAGATGCTGGCGCGCTACCCCGCAGACCCGCTCTACCTGACGGAGCTGGGCCTGCTGACCCTGGCCCGCGGCGAAGCGGCCCGCAGCCGCGAGATCATGACGGAGGTGTTGATTCTTGACCCTGAAAACGTCACCGCCCAATCCGTACTGCTATCGCTGCAGGAATAGACCCAAAGACAGGACGCCATGAGCCAACCACAGCCCACCTTTGATCTTGAGAGCCACCGCCTCGAACTGTGGCGCAGCACCTGCCGTCACGTGGCGCAGGAGGCGTTTGCCAGCGCGCAACGCCAGCTCGATGAACTGACCCGCCTTGAGCGCTACTGGGCCTACCCCGGCGCGGCCACCATCGCCCGTCTGCAACACTACCTCAGCCTGCCGGACATCAGCGCCTTTACCCTGCTGTGCGGCAACCTGATTGAGGCACTGGAACAGAAGAACTACCGCGCCCGCGAGTTCGTCCCATTTCAGAGCAACCTCGACCTGCTGGACAAACCGCAGCGCCACCTGATCGGCTCGCACTACGCCGACGGCGAAAAGAA
>JALTMR010000536.1 GCA_027001525.1 Gammaproteobacteria bacterium | reverse complement strand
CTCAAAGGGAAGGGAGATCCATAAAGGCTTGCAGGAGTGTCAGCGCTCATGGCCGTACAACCATTTCTCATCAAGTGTCATCCCCACTGCGGGGCAGTCAAGGTCAAGGCCCTGCTGGAGCGGATCATTGCCTGGGGCGGTCAGGTGTTGCTGCTGACCGAGGGCGGCAGAGCCATCGTCATTCATATCGACGATGCCCTGCGTGACGCCATCGCTGCACGACCGGAAGTTGCACTAATCGACAGGTGGGTTAACCAGTTTGCTGGTGGGCAAGGGCTCTGCTTCGCTGAAGAACACCACCACCGTGGCCTACGCCTCTACCTTCAACGCAAAATACTCATCCAAGTATTCGTTCAAGGCGGAAGGGTCGAGCCTGCTGCGCACCACCTTGCGGCCAGTGCCTCCACCAGAACGCGCCGTGCCCACCATCACCGTTGAAGAACCGGCCCCCACGCCCTAACCCACACGAGCGAGGTAGAAGGTAATGGCGCATTTGTTACCCACCGAGATGGAGGACGTGCTGGTCACCCCTCTGGCCGATGTGCTGGCCAGGGTGGGTGAAGGCGTGGCCGAAGCGCAGCGGGCAATGGACTTGAACTCCATCGCCACGCAGACACTCATCAACAACGACCCGGTGTTATCCGAACAGGGGCTGGAGGCGACGTGGTACCACATGCCCGAGGTCAATCTTGAAGTGAAGATGTCACTGGAATTACGGCGCAAAAATTACGTCAAAAATAACAGGACGATTCGCCGCAAAGTGAAGATGTACGCCTCACCATTTAATGCCAGCTATCAAAACAATTTCAAAGTGGATGTCTCCGGCATGAGCAAGATAACGGCAAAAATTGCCTCCGTCCCACCGCCGGTGAGAAGCGAACCACAGGAATAGGCCAAGCAACAGAAGGGACGCCTGGGAGAGAAGGGATGAGCACAGACACAGACCTGGTAAAACGCCTTGCCAAATTGGAGAAAGAGACCGCAAAAGCTCGGAAACGGTTCACCGTTCTGGAACAGGACAGCGCCCGCAAAGATCGGATCATCGCCGATTTGAACCGCATGGTCGCCGTACCACCGAGCGCCACGGAGAACGAAGAGGTTCGCATCCTCAAAGCTCAGATGGCGGAGCTGGCGTCAGAAAAAGCCGCGCTGCTGGCAACCGTTGACACACTGAAGGCTGATCGCATCAAACCCACCCCGACGCAGTTACTGGGCTCCTTCCGCAACGCCATGGATGAGCTTCGTCGTGGCCTGACACCGGCACCAGGCGATCGCGTAGCGTATACCGTCAGCCAGTTTGATATCGACTTGAAAGCACAGGTTGCCGTGGATCAGGAGAGTGAAAGCGTTCGCTTCATCTTGCCCGAACCGGGCCAGGATCTGCCCGCTGACAGCCTCAGCCAGATACGCTTTACCTTTCAAACCGTGCCCCGCCCCGAGGCGGAAGACGAAGAACCCTTCATCGTCGTCCCCACCCTGCTGCAACTGTCAAGAAAGACGGCCCACCTGGCTCTGGAACAGGCCGGCCTGTCCCTGGGCAATGAGACCTACCGGGCCAGCAACGCCGTGCCCGGCACCGTCATCGCCCAGGTGCCCGACCCCGGCGACGAGATTCCGGCCAGTGAAACGGTGGACATTGTCATTGCAAAATCGCCCACCGTCGCCATGCCCAAGGTCGTCGGCTTACTGATTGAAGATGCCAAGGCCCTCATCAGCGCCAATGAACTCGACATTGGTAACGTGATAGAAAAGCCCAGCGATGCGGTGGCAGCGGGCACCGTGGTGCAGCAATCCGTTGCCGAAGCCCAGGACGTGCTGATCGGCACCGCCATCGACCTGGTCGTTGCCAGCAACCCAAAAATCAACGTACCCAACCTCGTCGGCATGACACTGGCGCAGGCAAAGCAAACCCTGAAGGATCAGGGCCTGACTCTGGGCGAGCACAGCACCCGCCAAAGCCCCCCGGAGCAAGATGGTCTGGTTCTGTCACAAACCCCCGAGGCGGAGACAGCGGTGCTTCCCGACACCGCCATCTCCATCACCATCGGCAGCGTAGGTAAACGGCGAGTCCCCGATGTCAGACGACGCAACCTCAAACACGCCAGCGAACTACTGGCAGACCACGGTTTCCGCGTCGGCAAGATAACAAAAAAATTCCGCCAGGGAGGAGCGATCGGCATCGTCCTGTCCCAGAACCCGCCCGCCCGGAAACTGGAGTAGACAGGCACACCGGTAGACCTTGTATTGACCACAAGAGACCGGAAAGAGGAAGGTTAAGCACGTCATACCGTCGGATACCCATCCTGCTTTTTTTTGCCCCCCAAGCGCGGTATTTCCGGGGGGCGCTGCACCTGGCAATTGATTCGATGACAGCCCATCCGACTCAGAACATTT
>JALTMR010000535.1 GCA_027001525.1 Gammaproteobacteria bacterium | reverse complement strand
CCCTGAACGCCACCCTGACGGCGTCGCCTATGAACGTTTTACCGACACCGGCCCCGTTGCCCTGCTCCCCAATGCCCCTCCCGGCAGTGAGGAGCCAAAACGTTGCAGCCTTGTCTGGTCCGTGCGACGCAGTGATGAAGAGCGGGTACTTCACTTGAGCGATGAAGCGTTTCTCAGCGAGTTGCAAACCCGTTTTGGCCACCGACTGGGCCGGCTGGAGAAAGTGGGCAAACGCAATGCTTACCCCCTTAAGCTGGTTCGCGCCAGGCAGCAGATACGCCCCCGCCTCGCCCTCATCGGCAACGCGGCGCACACCCTTCACCCCATCGCCGGGCAGGGCTTTAACCTGGGTCTGCGCGACATCGCCGTGCTGGCGGATGTGCTCGCCAGAGCGGTGGCCCGACAGCAAGATATCGGCACCGAAACCGTGGTGCAGCAGTACGCCGACTGGCGCCGCTGGGATCAGCGCAAAGTCGTTGGTTTTACCGATACCCTGGCACGTCTTTTCAGCACCCCTCTGGCCCCTGTGGCCCTGGCGCGAAACATTGGCCTGTTCGGCCTCGATGTCGTGCCCCCGCTCAAGCGCCTGGTGACCCGTCAGACCATGGGCATGGCAGGAAAATTACCGCGACTGGCCATGGGCCTGCCGCTGATTGGAGGAGAAGAGCATGGCTGATCACTATGACGTCGTCATCGTCGGCGGGGGGATGGTGGGATTAACTGCCGCCTGCGCGCTGGGCAACAGTGATCTGCGCGTCGCTGTGCTGGAGGCCGCCGAGATCGAGACTCACTGGCCGGAGAGTGACATCGGCCTGCGCGTCTCCGCCATCACCCACGCCTCGCGCAACATCTTCGATGCCGTCGGTGCCTGGCAGAGCATGGTCGAGCGACGGCTGACGGCCTATAGCGACATGCATGTCTGGGATGCTAACGGCGATGGCCAGATTCACTTTGACAGCACCGAAGTGGGGGCACCAACGCTGGGCTACATCATAGAGAACCGCATCATTCAGGCCGCGCTCTATGAGCAGGCACAGCGTCTGGCTAACGTCGATGTACTGTGCGGCAGACGCTGGCAACAGTGGTTCGACTGCGGCGGGGAGCTGCATCTTCGCCTCGACGATGGTCAGACACTGCGCACCAGGCTGCTGGTTGGTGCCGACGGGGCCCGCTCGCCCGTCCGCGAACGGGCGGGGATAAAAACGCAGGGCTGGGGATACGATCAGAGCGCCGTAATGGCCATCGTCCAGACCGAACAGCCACACCAGCACACCTGCTGGCAGCGCTTTCTTGACCATGGCCCGCTGGCCTTTCTGCCAATGCACGACAACCACAGCTGCGTCGTCTGGTCCACCTCCCCGGAGGAGGCCAAAACCTTGCTGGCAGATGACGACGAAGGCTTTCGGCTCAAACTGGGGCAGGCCTTCGACCACACGCTCGGTGCCATCACCCGGGTGGGGCCACGCGGGGCCTTTCCCCTGCGCCTGCAACATACCCTCGATTACGTGAAGGAGCGCATCGCCCTGATCGGCGATGCCGCCCATGCCATCCACCCCCTGGCGGGGCAGGGAGTCAATCTTGGCACTCTGGACGCCGCAGCACTGGCAGAGACCATCCTCGACGCCCACGCCAGAGGGCGGGACATCGGCCTCCTCACCACCCTGCGCAAGTACGAGCGCAGCCGTAAGGGGCAGAATATCGCCATGATGCTGTCGATGGATGGATTCAAAAGAGTCTTTGGCAACCAGACCGCGCCCCTGCAATGGGCCCGCAATACCGGACTCAAACTCACGGACCACCTGCCCCCCGTCAAACACCTGTTGATGGAGTACGCCATGGGCGAACGCAACGATCTGCCAAAGCTGGCAACCCCACAGCTGACAACCTAAGGGGCGTTATCAATCACCTGAGTGAGCACGCCTCTCAGCACACAGCGGCGAGCGATCTACTTGTTGATATTGCGGATCCGTTCCCGGTAACTGCTGTGGCATGAGGTACAGGCCTGAGTAAGTTTGGCGTAGGCCTCCAGCACCCCCTTGCGGTCGCGGTTCAGCGCGGCTTTCTTCACCATTTTGGCGTAACGCCGTACCGAGTCGTCGAACATTTTGAAGGTCATCACCTCGATGCCCAGCTCGCGCGACAACGCCAGTCGTTTGGCCGGTGACTGACCACCGTGATAGATGATCCCCTCGGCCTTGGCGGAAATCAGGGGATAATCCTCCACCATAATGCCCTCGACGATGCTCTCCATATTCGCCAACATGCCACGCATAATGGATTTGAGGGACACGTCATCCTGCGCCTGTGCCGTAACTGCCACACAACTCAGCCCGACACAGAGCAACAAAACACGAATTTTTTTGTGCACGAAACGCCTCTCCTTAAGCTGCAGCT
>JALTMR010000534.1 GCA_027001525.1 Gammaproteobacteria bacterium | reverse complement strand
AATGCCTTGTCCTGGGCCTCCTGGTAGGCATCGTACTCTGCCACCTGCTGCTGCAACCACTGTTCGTACTCCCCGGCACTGAGCGCCCCTGGAGCAATCACGCAGAGGAGGGCAGAAAAAAGAAACCGCATCGACAGACGCATAAAGAACACTCCATGTTGGCAACGAGTTGCTACTTCTCTTCCACTATCAACACCCATACCCGGCGCGCACTGGTATCTTTCCAGTAGGACTGTACTCGCCCCTTGACCGGAATATCCTTTCCTTTGATAACCACTTTGGTACTCACCACTGAACGGCCGCTCACACTCTCCCCGCCATTCGCGTTACTTACCGCCTGGAAGTTGTTCACCTCGCCCTCCAGGTCCACAACGCCCCCTTTTTGTAGCGCCAGCGCTGACAGGGCTTTCATCGTTGCATTCTCCCGCGCCTTGGCTTCACCAAAGATCTCATAACTGGCGGAACCGACAGCAACACTTTCACCCTCAGGCAGCTCGTTCACCCAGTCCGGCATCGCGTTGGCCGCTGGCGGATGACTCACACACCCCGCCACCGAACCCATCAAGACCATAACAACGGGAATAATTATTTTTATGCTTAAACCACTCATAGAAGCATGAAGGTAGGATGTTTTCACAATAACTTACCGCAATAAAAACCTGGAAGACTCGGACTCCCCCAAATGCAAGAGGAGGAGGGAGTCCGGTGTATTGAAACACTCAGCCCAAGACGCTAGTCCACCTCTTGATTCGCAATTTTTTCAATCTCATCTTCCAGCTCGTTGTGAGCCTTGTCTGCCATAAAACGCTGCCACATGGCCTTCTTGTTTTTGTAACTGGTCATCAGAGCCGCTTGGGCATTTGCCGCTGCGCCACTGGAGTCCATTCCCACCAGCACGTACATTGTGCCGTTCGGGCTGACCCGAGTACGAAACACTTTAGTGCCAAACAACGTCTCTTTGGTTATTTGCTTGCTAACGTCAGAGCTAACGGTATCAACAGTCTCGTCATCGCCCACACCCGTCACTTCCGTGTAATTTTTCACCAGCTGCTTCACATGCACCTTCATGTTGGCTGCCAGCTGATTCCTTCCGTTAGCTGTGGCCTGCGTTTTCTGAAACTGAACCCCGGCCTTGGTTTTCCGGAAAGAACCCACGGCAGACACTTCAACCCCCTCAACAGGCGCATCACAAATCCAGTTCGGTGCCGCTACTTCCGGCGCGTCGGGAAAAGTACAATCGGGAACCACCGTCGCGACCTGAGGTGATGAAGCACAACCACTCAGCAATGCTCCAAATGCCAACACAGCCCCAGTAGATAGATATTTAACGTTCATTAATTTTCCCCTTCGTTGAAATACAGATTAAAAAATAAGACGATACTAATATTCTTGACTTAACAACCCGCCGTGGACATCCCTATCTCATCACATATCAACCTCTCGCCATATTGAATGCCGCCATCTTTTCTCCTGCATGAGCCGTAGCTAACAGACGAAAAGCACCCCGTCGCCAGCGCTCCCGAAGCAACAGATCCGCTTAAAACGATCACTGTAACGACAAAAACCACTCCAGGACAAAGCCTTCTTTTGCCGGAGTATAAACCCCATTACAGCCTGAAAGCCAGATGTGCCAGAAAAGCCACCTTTTCGATGAATGAATCAATCGGGATACAGCGTTCCAACGAACCAAACAACCTCCCCTTAATGATCTTATGACACGGGGAAAACAACAGCTGCGAATGATGACAACGGAGACGACAGGTACCGCTGCACATCCGCCACAGACATATACACTTACAAGACAAACCTCACGCAGAACTCACCATTAAAAAGCTAACACACTGTTATTTTGAAGGAATGTCCAATATAGCAATCAAGCCATTTATCGACTTCAACAATAACCGTTGATTTTTAGGGAAATCACTTTTACTCTTCCCCTCCAAAACCGATACAGAAAACAAAATCAATACAAAAAATGCAGGGAGTTGCGTTATGAAGGGGAGAAACTATGGATGGGGTGGCTCAAGGCTAATCACCCTCATCCTCGCATCCGTACTGATCACTGGCTGTGCAGGGCTTCAAAAAAAACCTGACGGCCCTTCGTCGAGGGATGAGCTGCGCTCGTCTAACCATGGCCAGGCACTGGCTAAACTGGGTACAGAGCTGGATGAAGAAGGCAAAGACCGCTTTCTCTACCTCGCAGGTGCCGGCCTTATCAAGAACCTGCACGGTGATTACGAAGAGAGCAACAATAATCTCGAAGAGGCGTCCCGCCTCGCAGAAGACCTCCAGACCAAACGCGCCAGCAATCTGTTGAAAGTGGCACTGACCAGCCCGTCGTCTGGGGACTATGGCGGCACCGCCTATGAACGCGCGTACATCCATTACTACAAAGCACTCAACTA
>JALTMR010000533.1 GCA_027001525.1 Gammaproteobacteria bacterium | reverse complement strand
TTATGGGCAATATCAGTGGCCTTGGATGCCCACGGGGAGATGGTGCCGGGGCGCGGGATTACCAACCGCAGCTCACCCTCCGGCTGCTCCACCTCCAGCTGCGGGCCGTACGCCAGCAAGCGCTTCAGCAGTGTCACCTCATCATCACCCAGCTGCTGTTCCACATCGACAAAGTGGACAAACTCGGCATAAACGTGAGCCAGCGTCGGCACCCGGCTTAGCAGTGCATCGGTAAGTTTCTTTAAACGAAAAGCAGACAGAGCTGGATTGCCGCGCAGCTGAAGCATGGAAAATTCCTGAATCTAGAGAGAGAAAGGGCCGGTATTTTACTCGATTCAGGGGGGTGGGGCTAATCTGTCCGGCTCAGCGCCCGCCCCCCACTCAACAATTCTCCCCAACGGCCGAAAAGAGAAAAGTAAACGGAACCCACACCTCTGTTATTCACGCTGCATAACAGGGGGTTTTGCGCCGCCTGACCAAGGAAGTCAATCTGCATGAAAGCGTTGTTTTCTCCGGCCATATTCTTTAGCTCCGCGCTAAAAACAGCACCAAGGCTGTGGTTGTTGACCAGCCTTGCCGTGCTTAGCCTGGTGGCGCTGGCCTACCTGCTCACCCACCAGTACAACGTTCAAATCGAACTGTTGGCGCACACCCATTTCAGCGCCGCCCAGCAACAGCAAAAAGTGGCCGAACTGGAAGCAAGGAAGGCGGAGGTCATCCAGTTTACCGCCCTCATCGCCGTCGCCATCAGCTACCTCTTTGGCGGCCTCTATTTTCACTGGTGCCAGGGCCTCAGTTCGCTGCGCACGCAATGCCAGGCCATTTCAGCCGGCGACTTCAACTACACACCCACGCACCTGAAAGGGGAGAATGAACTCGCTTTGCTGCAAAGCGACATCACCACCATTGCCACCGAATTTCAGCGGACCATTGTCGCCACGGCGGAGTCTGCGGCCGAGGTGCACAACGCGGCCAGAGAACTGAACACGCTGGCCATGCACGAACAGGAGAACTCCGGCCGGCAAACCATGGCCGTGGCCAGCATGGCCTCCGCCACGCACCAGACGGCGGCCAACATCTCCCAAATCGTGGAGATGAGCAAATGGATGCAAGGCGTCGCCGAACAATCCCACAAACAGGCCATGGAAGGCAGTGAGGTGGTCACCGAGGCGATTGAGGCCATCCACCAGGTCTCCCCCACCGTGAACCGGGCCTCGGCGCACGTTAACAAACTGGGCGACAGTTCGGATCGCATCAACAACATCATCGACCTGATTCAGCAGATCGCCGAGCAGACCAACCTGCTGGCCCTCAATGCCGCTATCGAGGCCGCCCGGGCCGGCGAACACGGCCGCGGTTTTGCCGTTGTCTCCGACGAAGTGCGCCACCTGGCCATCCGAACCCACGAAGCCACCGATCAGGTCCGCGACATCATCGCCGACATCCAGACCAACGTGCACGATATTGTCAGCAGCACCCAGGAGGCCAACGCACTGGTGGAAACGAGCGTCGCCCTGGCCAACGCCGCCAGCGAGGATTTGAGCAATATCCAACGCGAAGTGATGTCAACCCTGGAAGCCACCAGGAATATTCACACGGTGGTGAATGAGCAGAGTGCCGCCTCGAAAGAGATCGCCGCCAACATTGAGCACATCAATTCGATGGTGGCCAACAACAACGCCGATATCGAGGAGGGGGCCGCCACGGCCACCTACCTTAAGCAGCTGTCAGAGCGCATGCTGACCTCTCTTCCGTCCACCGACACAAAACAGGGCTAAGCCGATGTCACCACTGCTACTGTCTGCCACCACCGCGCTGTCACTGCTATGGCTGACCGCCTTTGTATTTCGCGCCAGCAGCGAGTTAAGGCAGGAGCAAAGAAAGCAGATCATTCTCGACGTCATCCTGCAGCTTCGCCACCTTTTTGAGCACCTGCCCCAGCACCGCGGCGCCGCCAATGCACTGCTCCAGGGGGATGCCAGTTTCAAGGCCAAGCTGGATCAGCTGAAAAGGGCCATCGATGACAACATCCACACGATTAACCTTTTTTTCAACACCTGCGATGACGCCATACTGTCGGCCAAGTGGAAGCACATCGACACCTGCTGGACGACCATCAAATCCTCCGTCACCGACATGACGGCGCAAGAGAGCTTCCAGCACCACACCGCGCTCATCACCGCCACCATCCACCTGATCGACGACCTGGCTACCCGGGCCCGACTCAAGAATACGCTGGTCAAGACGGGAACCCGGGGCTTTGATCTCCCGCAGCTAAGCCACATCGCCTTCGATCAGCTGCTGTTTGCAATTGAGTTCATGGCCCGGGCCCGAGGCGTTGGCACCGGGGTGGCGAGCCAGGGCCATGTCTCCACCGCCAACCGCGTCAAACTGGGGTTTCTACACCAGAAAATCGAA
>JALTMR010000532.1 GCA_027001525.1 Gammaproteobacteria bacterium | reverse complement strand
CCGCGCCCGACTGGCGACCATATCATCCAGCGCATCCGCCAGCAGATTCATGGCCGCCTCGTATAAAGGCCCCAGGTCGACCTCCTCGGTCTGCATCACCCCCGGCCAGCGCAGCACCTCCAGCACGTTGACGGGCGCCGGATTGGGCACAAAGGTCGCCACCTCCTGCGTCGCCTCCGCCAGGCGCAACACCATGCCGTGATCGACGGCAAATTCGCGCGCCTGGGTCGGCAGGGGCTGAAAGCGAAGGGCGCACTCCACCTTGCCCCGGTTCAAACGCTTGTTGACCAGCTCCCGCACCTTGGCTTCGAGCTGGCGCAGCTCATCGGGCATTCGCAAGCTCACATCGAGGTAACGATGATTTACCGAACGCAGCTCCCAGCGCAAACTTCCCAACTCGGTGTCGCACTCGCGGCGCGCAAACGAGGTCATACTCAAGACCATCTGTTTAATCCTTCTTGTGGTCACCTCCCCGGCCAAACCCGAAGAGGCGGGGAGGCGGCAATCTCGGGCGGCTGATCATAACAAGTTTTTGCAACCTTCATAGCCACGGCGCTGTCTGACACCGAGTTCTCCTGGCCGCCATTATTTTGGTAGCATCCCCTTTTGGAGGCCCCAAAGCCAGCCGCGCATCCAGCACGCCCACGCAGCCCGGGAAGTAGGTAACAAGAGATGAACAGATCAGCCAGCCGAACCATCAGACGCGGCGCTATGGCGCTTGTTGCAAGCGCCCTCCTGGCCGGGTGCGGGGGCAACGGCAGCGCCCCTCCGCCGGCCGCCCCCCAGGGCACCAGCAACATCGAGATTAGCGGCCTCGTCACCAAAGGCATTGTTGGTCTGGGCACCATTCTGGCGCATGAACTCAACAGCAGCGGAGACGTTATCGCCAGCATCGGCGAAACCAGCACCAGCGTAGAGGGGCGCTACAAATTCAAACTGAGCGGCAACTATGCCGGCGGCCCTGTTTTGATGACGGCCCGGATCAACAGCAATAGCGCCATCCGCTGCGACACCCTCAGCGGCTGCGGAGAGCGGAAGGACGACATTCCGGACACCAACCGGCTCGTCAATTTTGGCGACTGGTATCGGCCGGACCCCTTCAGCATGACCACCCTGCTCCCCGGTGCGGAGGAGGATGAGATCATCACCGCCAACATCACCCCGTTTACCCACATGGCCGCGCAGTACGCCCGCGAAGAAGGCTTGCTCGATAACACAGCCATTGCCCGCGCCAACTCCGAAGTCTCCAACCTGCTGGGCGGGCTCGACATCGTCAACACGCCAGCCATCGACATGACCGACCCCGAGGCCCGCAAAACCGCCTCAGCCACACAAATTGCCTACTCCGCCCTCGTCGCCGGCGTTGCCAACCTGACCTACAGGGAGGTCTCCCGCAAGGCCACCGACGACACCCCGGCCATCTCCAGGATCGACATCGGCCTTGACAAACTCAGCAGCTCTTTCGCGGGGGGCGTCATGGTTGCGGATGACTCCACCGTCGGCCAGGTGGAGGACAGCCGCTTCTATTCACTGCTGGAGATCGTCACCGAGGCCAAAGCCGTGCTCGACTTCCGCTCAATCAACATGGTGGATACCAGCGGTGTCATCGATCAGATCGAAAGCAGCATTGAGAAAGCCCCCGCCAACCAGGTCAGCACCATCGACCCGGCGCCCAGCCCCACGCTGGGGGATTCGAAACTGAGCCGGGTGAAGGCGCTGGTGGAAGATCTGCGCACCTGGGCCTATCTGCTCAACACCGATGTGCTCAGCAAGGGCACCGCTTTCGAGGAACAAATCAAACTGTCGCAGGCCTCCGCCGCCCTGGTGAGTGACGACCTGATTGATGAGATCATCATCGCCGCCATCGATGTCGCCAGCCGCTACGATGGCTCCCCCGACCTCAACCAATACCCGCTGGACCACCACTGGAAATGGAAAAATTTCAGCTCCGGACTCATCGCCAACCCCTCACCCGGGGTGTTCGAGATTACCGACGGCGTCTTCTCGGCCCAGGTCAGCGCCGACCTGGATGGCCAGCTCATCACCGTCGAAAAAGAGTTTGCCACCATCGACATCACCTTGAAGCTGCCCGATACCACCACCCCGGCCACCACCCACACCTACGACATTGTCAGCGCCAGCATCAGCAGCAGCTACGCCGACACCACCATTGACAAGGGCACCATCACGCTCAACTTTTCGGATCCCTACACGCTCAATCTGGGGGCCATGGAGATCACCACGCTGGCCCTCGATGCTGACAGCGTTGAGTTCGACCTGGCCATGTCACTGACCCAAAAGTGGGACTACGACGCCTCGCGCCAGGCCTCCATAGACAACCCCCTGCTGACCTGGGTCAACGTCTACTACGAAACGCCCATCACCTTCAGCGGCAAACTGCAGACCACCGTGCGGCCCTACGTGGAGA
>JALTMR010000531.1 GCA_027001525.1 Gammaproteobacteria bacterium | reverse complement strand
CTGCCAGCGCGACAACCTCCCTGAGGGCATGATGGCTGTTCAAACCATACAGGCCGCTGTCGAGGTCAGCATAGAGGTGCGAATCGCTTATTTGGGCGATATTGAGCGGGGGTATTGAGCTGTCCACATTAGCCTCGGCTTCGCTGTCCTTATCCGTTGTCTATCCAGATCGCTTTTTTACCACGTTATCCCGTAGATATATCGGCAAGGCCTGCTCGGCCATGACAGTCTCCCCGTCAACCAAGCGCGGCAGCGCCAGGCGGGCGATGTCCTGAGCGTGGGGGAAGGTGTCGTGGTGACACGGGGGCACATCACCACAAGCGGCTTTCAGCGCCTCGGGGTAGGCCTGCCAGCCATCGCCCGCACCGACCCAATCGGCCGCGGCGGTGGGCATCACCACGTCTTGCGGCGGGCAGACGCACTCTGCCCCGCGGGCCACCATCAGGCCCGCCTTCTCTTCAAAAGCCCCCCAGTAGACCTCCTCCATCCGGGCATCGAACGCCGCCAGCACGGCGCAGTGCCGACCCTGCCGGTAGGCACCCTGGGCCAGTGCAGCCAGGGAGGAGACGGGCACTACGGGCAGGTCGGCACCAAAGGCGATGCCCTGCACCACAGCCGTGGCGATTCGTACCCCGGTAAATGCGCCGGGCCCGCGTCCGAAAGCAATGCCATCCAGCTGGCCGGCCTTGAGCTGAGCCTCGGCCAGGAGCTGATCCACCATATTCAGGATCAACTGGCCGTGGCCACGCGGGGCGATCTCAAATTGCTCGTGGATATCACCATCGATGCTAAGCGCTGCGGAGCAGGCCTGGGTGGAGGTCTCTAGGGCGAGTAGTTTCAAAATGGGACTGCCTGATAGCTAGTGTATCGAGGGGCACATGATAGTGACTAAACCCAAGACAATAAAGCAGCAAATACCAGAAACAAAGACGCCGGCTGAAGGGAGGAACAGCCGGCGTTAAAAGGGCATATATTTCTCAGAACAATTACAACTATTTGGGGAGACGACGATGTTCGACGTGAACCTCTTCGCCCTTCCTGGCTTTGCCCAGTAGCAACTGCATGGTGATGATTGAGCCAACCGCTCCGCCAACACAAAAAGCCACAAGTACCGCCTCTACAAGCATGCTAGTCATCATGGGTAAGGTCTCCTTTCCTTGAAGCTCTGCGCCAGAAACAAGAATCAGTGCCAGAGCAAATAATCCATCGTTGTCAACATAGCTAACGACCGTGCTGCGCGATTCTTTAAGGTATTTTTTGAAAGTTTCTCAGGCAGAGGCACCGGGCGGCTTGCTGTCCGCCGAAGCGGGTTGAGCCTTGAAGAACCGTTCCACCAGATCAATGCGGTGGGTGCGCAGCATGGGAGGCAAACTATCGAGGAAGATGCGACCGTAGGGTTTACTGATCAGACGCGGATCACACAGCATCATGACGCCACGATCCTGCACGTCGCGAATCAGGCGCCCCACCCCCTGTTTCAGCGTGATCACCGAGGTGGGAATCTGATACGCCATGAACGGATTGCCGCCACGCTGGCGGATGGCGTGGATACGGGCCTGCAGAATAGGGTCATCCGGGGCGGCAAAGGGCAATTTGTCGATAATCACACAGGAGAGCGCCTCGCCCCGCACATCCACCCCTTCCCAGAAACTCCCCGTCCCCAGCAGTACGCCGTTACCCGATTGCCGAAATTTGCGCAGCAGTTCGGTCCGCGGCTGGCTTCCCTGAATCAGTAACGGGAAGTCGACGCGCCCGGCCAACAGTTCAGCCGCACGACGCAACGCCCGGTGGCTAGTAAAGAGCATGAAGGCACGCCCCTGGCTTGCCTCCAGTACGGGAACGGCCGCCTCCACCACCGCCTCCACGTACCCCCCGCTGTTGGGGGCCGGCATCTCCTTGGGGACGTAGAGCAAGGCGTTGCGACGATAGTCAAAGGGGCTGTCCCACTTGGCGGTGTGGATTTTTTTCAGCCCCAGCTGGTTCTGGAAATGCTCAAAGCTCTGCCCCACAGCCAGCGTGGCGGAGGTAAAGATCCAGGCCGCTTTGCGCGACTCGATAAATTTGCCAAATGGCTCCGCCACATCCAGCGGTGTGCAATTCAGACTGAACGTTTTAGTAAAGACCTCCAGCCAGTAGATCTGCTCTGCCTTCTCCTCCTCACCGAAGAGCGACAAGGTATAGCGCAGCGCCTGGCAGCGCTCATAACACTTCTCCAGCCCCTTGCCCCGCTGGGCAGCCACTTCAAGATGGTCGTCCAGCTCCTCCAGCGCCGTGGCCAGATTGTCGAACTCGGTACGCACCTTGGGCAACGAGCGCACATCCGCCCAGGGGCGGCGCTGCCCCTCACCGCCCACCGCCAGACGCAGATCACGCACGGCATACTCCAGCCGCTCAGCGGTGCTGATCAGCCCCTTCATATCGCCGGCATCGCG
>JALTMR010000530.1:2010-2433 GCA_027001525.1 Gammaproteobacteria bacterium | reverse complement strand
GCCCAGTCGTACCGGCTCTCTCAGCTTGTCGATGACAACGGGCTCGCCATCCCTTAAGCGGGCGACGATCATGTGAAAGCTATTGGAGCCAAGGTCCAGTGTGGCGACCGTCTCGGGGAGTGACGTTTTCTTTAATGGCACGGGCTTATTCTAATGGTTATGGCGTGAAGCCCCAGTTTAGCCACTAGTGAGGCGGGGGGACAATAGTTATGCCGAAAAGTTCTCTGTTGATTGTTGTGGCAGGGCGATGCGGGGGCAGGCGGTGTGGTGGCGTATAATGCAGCCTGTTTTCACATTGGAATGTAAAAGAGCAATGGCCAAATCAAAGAAAAAAAAGGTACAGGGCAAGGTCTATGTCAAGAAGAGCGCTATTCACGGGTTAGGGCTCTTCGCCAACAAAAAGATCAAAAAAGGTGAGCTGAT
>JALTMR010000530.1:0-2000 GCA_027001525.1 Gammaproteobacteria bacterium | reverse complement strand
TGGCGAAATTGACAAGGCGGTCCCCAGTCAGGAGGACGGTCCTCATGTGCTCTGGTTGTCAGAAGGTGATGGTTACCGTGTGAAGGGACCGATGAAATACATTAACCACAGCGCCAAGCCCAATGCTGTCTACTACGATGACTTTACCGTGGTGGCGCTGCGCAATATTAAGGCGGATGAGGAAATTACCCACTATTACGGGGAGGGGTGGGACTGATCCCGGCACCCCTAAAAGGCGAGGGCGGCAGCCAGGCTATCCTTCTCATTAATGTTGATCATGATGCGCCGGGCCCGTTTGAGCAGCGTGTTGATCTGATGCAGCCACTCCACCTCGCGATATTGGAAGGGGTGGGTGGCCATTTTAAACAGGCCGATGGCTGTGTAGAGCTCTACCCGCTCACGTGGCACCTCGCCGTAGGCCTGCAAAAACAGTTGTCGATAGTTTTGCGCTTGCTGTGCATTGAGCTTCCCCCGCAGCACGCTGCGCTCGATATGAGCAATAAAAAAGCCGATATCGGCGTGAGCATCGCCAATGTAGGTGTTGTCCAGGTCGAGCAGGGCGGTGTGTTGATTGGCGATCAAAATATGGCGGTCAATAAAGTGGCCATGGGTGATGGTCCGGGCCTCCGGGTAGCGCTCCAGCTGCTCGATCATGATATCCGCTAACTGCGTGGCAGGTGCCTTCAGAAAAGGGCTGAGGCCGGCAAGCGCCTCGGCCTGCTGTTTGATCTCATCGATTTCGGTTGCCCGATCTTTAATACTTAGTTCGCTCATGTCGGCCAGGGATTGCTGATGAAACTTGTTCAACAGCCGCCCTGCCCGTTCGACGCCTTTGTCGGCATGGCTCTGGTCTTTGGCGAAAATTTTATTGAGGTGTATGCCGGGCAGGTAGGTAAAGCCCAGGGCGTGGTACTCGGCGCTGGAGCCGATGAGTACGGGGCGTTTGAAATGCTCATTTTCTATCTGTTGCTGGGCACTTTCTTTTGCCGCATGGTAGTTGTCGGGCACGAGCAGCTTGATGATGGCTTGTGGTTTCTGGTCGACCTTCAGGGTGGCCACCAGGTAGCGCTCTGGTGAATAGTGAATTGGTTCGATGGTGCCTGTCCACCACGTTGCCTGAGTGGGAAAGAGGGAGCGGAGCAGGTCGTACTGACTGTCTTCAGTCAGAATATGGGTCAGCGATGTGAGCTTCTGGTCGTTGGGGAAGGCGTAAATAATGACCCCGAAGTCGCTTAGTATTCTGGCCGTCATCCCCTCGTCACCGGCAGCATAACTGCGCGCCTTGGCCTCCAGCAGTTTCAGCGAAGCATCGTTGCCGTGGGCCTTGGCATAGACTCGAATGGTGGAGTCGGGGGTGGTGAGGCGGAATGACGCGACGCACCACTGACCATATTGATAGCGCAGCAGTGTCGGTTCGATCTTCTTCAGTGTTAATTGGGGCCACAGCTCTTTGATTTTTCGGGCAAAGGCGATGGGGTCGAGCAACAGGTGCAGCCCCGGGATGTCGGGGTCATGGCGTACCAGCTCGGCGTCAGCTTGATTAAGCATGGCATTCTTCCGCGTCGTTTCTCTTTGCGCCGCTGCAAGGTGACGCATCCGGCGCTTGAGCGCTGCTTCTGGTCTGGCACGCTCTCACATGTTTGACCGCTCTCGATCCCTGGGTGTCTGTGGCCATGTGGCAGACGATCACGGCATGATCGGGGCTGTTACAGCATCTGATGGCGCGTATCCGGTTCATAGCAGCAGCTCTCCCTAAAATGCCTGGCGCGATGGTTGGCGCCTGTCGGAGGTGAGTAGTGTTCCCAGTAATCCCGGCAGACGCGTAAGGCCGTTAAAGTCGACATGTTCTTTGCTGGAAGGGCGGTTATCCGGGATATCTTTGCAGAGCCATTTCGAGATCGCTTTTGTTGAGAGGTCGCTGGCACTCATTACATCGGCGATGTTGAGCCTCGCGAGCCGTTCGAGTGCGTGGCAAGCCCTCTGTCGGGTGGGGATAAGGA
>JALTMR010000529.1 GCA_027001525.1 Gammaproteobacteria bacterium | reverse complement strand
CTCCAGCACATAGTCCCACTGGAGATCACTAATGCGTCGCACGTAAGCCGAATTATGTTCGCTGCGAAGAAATTTACTTTTTTGCCGGATCAGTGCCACCGGGTTAGCCGTGACGAACGATTCCTGGGCCAGGTAATCGTAAAAAGAGGACAAAATCTTGAATGTGGCACGAACACTGGCCTGGGAGGGGCTGTATTTACGTTTATCCGGTACCGCACCGGCACGAAATGCCGCTTTGGGCAGCGTTACCACAAAGGGTCGCCAGGCGGGGTTGGGAACGCGGCGACCCTCACGCGTAATAAAACGCGCCACATTTTTCGTGCCTATCCACGCAATGGGCGGATTGATGGTAAAACTGATGAAATCGACAATATCCTCACGGCGCAGTTGATGAATTGAGGTCTTGTGTATGCGCCAGCTCCACTGCAACAAGCGCTCGAGTTCGCGTCTGTAGGCGTTGAATGTGGCCGTGCTGCCATCGTAGCTCATCAAAAACTGTCGCGCTGACGCATAGTCACGAGCTGCACCTTCGACTGGCTCTCCTTCAAAGAGATGAGCCACCGACCGATCACCGGCCCCCTGATGATGATCACCAATGAATTCGAGGTTATCGAGAATAGCTTGCGGAGCGGTATGGCTGGCGTTTTTCATAGGGCACGATAGTAGCCTATTTCAGGCTGATATACTAACACCAGTAACAATAGTTATCGGAATTACTGAATGGAGTGAAGCCCCCCATGCAACGCTCAACCTCAACGATTGTGATAACGATTCAGATCAAACAGCCCGGATGAGATGGGATTGTCTCTGGCGTACTTATCCTGAAACCAGTCAGCCAGTGCCCAAAACTCCGGATGGGTGCGCCGAACACCGTACTGGTCAACGAACTGCTTGTACTCTTCGCTGTTGCGAATAGCGGCGCAACGTTTGGTGAAGGTCTCTATCTCTGACAAGGCAACGGAGAAGAAGAAGTTGGGATAGGAACCTTCCAGCCAGTTCACCACGGTCATTGAGTCTTTATCAATATCTGCGCGATCCCGCTCACGTTCATCGGCAAGAAAAGAGGTTACGTTTTTATAGGCTTTGTTGCGAATGAGTGTGTAAGCCAAGTCCTCTTCAGTCTTGCCTGTCCGGATGCGTACAAAGGCGACATCGGGAAAAGCATGGAGTTTTTCGCCTGTTAGTTGCGCAATGCTCTGCATGGCGCGGGCGGCCCTCTTTTGCGTCTGTTCCGAGGAGGTGCAATTATTGAGGGGGCCACAGCGGTTTAACGTGTCGGCACGTTGCGTTGCGCCAGTGAGCCTGCTTTTGAAGTGTTGATATAGCTCCCGCTGTGGATCGTCTGTCTGGTAGCCGACCACCGACTCGGTGCTCAGCCACGCCTGGGGGGCTGAGAATAGTTCTTCGACCGTGGCGCGCTGTCCCATGTACCAAGTGTCACGTATCGTTTTGCGTTTGCTGGCGGGCAGAAAAGCGAGGAAAGAGTCCTCCCCCTCCATGCGCAAAAAGTCCATATAGATTCTGGTGCTCATGCGATGACTCAGGTTGCCGTAGACATTGAATCCAGCCACCAACAGGTAGTGAATGCGCTCAAACAACGGGTAGTCGATTATCCAGGTGGTTTCAGGGTTGTCTCCCACCAGGCCGTAGGCAACCGAGCCACTGTCGAAATGCCGGAATACTGTCAGGGCGGCATTGGGGTTGGTGCCGCCACCATCCCAGATGTAGTCCATGGCCTGGCTCAGCTCATGTGTGCCAATGGTTTTGAACCAGGCCTGTTTACTCTCCATGTAGCGTCGCTGCCCTTTCCAGTAATCGGTCCAGATACGAAATAACTCGAAATTACCGCCACCATCTTCTGCCGGCACTTGCAGATCATCGGCCATCTCACCAATGAACTGTGCGTTATTGGTAATCACCGGCTGATTCGGATCGAAGAACATAACCCAGAAACGATCTTCGATGACATCCAGAGCAATCTGCCCGCGACAGACCGGCCCCTTAATAAAGCCCTCAATGAAAAAGTACGCATCATCCAATAAAAATCGGTAACGGGACTCTGCCGGCAAGGCGCCAAATACCTTAAAAGGGTTGGTGGTGATCTGCGGGTCGTAAGATGGCAGTTGATCTACCTCATAGTCCGGCAGTAGAAACAGTTCCCGGTAGCGTGCCATACGCTCATCAGAAAATGGGTAGACGATATGATTTTTGGCTACGATGGCAGGCTGATACTTCAGCAGCCGGTAGTAAAAGGGAGCGCTTCCCGGGTCGTCATACGGCCTCAGGGTCGGGATCTCATCGATCAGCTGCCCTGGGGGAGTCGTCGAACGCACCAAACGGTAAAACTCTCGTTCGGGTGAGGCCGAAAAATGAATATGAGCGTGAAACAGGTGCTCATAAAGATAGCGACTGACAAGGCGCTGTTTATTGGACGGCTGATTCAGAAATATCTCCCACCGTTCTATCTGTGGAGAGACGGTGCTGGAAGGGCCCGGCTGCGGTGGCGCATGAGCGCCTTGTGCGAGCCAGGAAACCAGCGTCTGGTGCTCCTGCTTCGACAGATTCGGCATCGCATAAGGCATGCCCCAGAGTGGATTTTTTTGGGAAAATTCGTCGATCGTCTCCAGCGTCGGACAGCTCTCCTCCCTATTCAACCCCAGGGTAAAACTCTCAGGCAGTTGACCCTGGTTCGGCTGGGGGTGCTGCTGTTTCAGACGCAGCAGGTGATACAACACCGAATTATCCAGGTTCTTCTCTGGCCCCTGCTCCCCCTCATTGATCACGGCTGTGAACCCCCGCGTGCGCCACTGCTGCGTTGTTTTGGCATCCACAAACAGGCGCGTCGGCGTCATGTTGGTAATGCGGTTGGGATCGTAGATGCGCTCCTCACTGGCGCCGCGCCTCAAGCCTTCGATGGAAGAGAGTTTTAGCTGACAGGGTGAATCGTAACAGCCGTGACACACCACACAGCGCCGCTCCAGAATGGGCTTGACCTGTTTGACATACTGCACGGGGGCAGGCACCAGGGCTGATGAGGCAACCGGATCAACAGTGGTTTCCATAGAGTGAGGTGGCTGCTGGAGACTGTATAGAACAATAGAAAACAACAGAATGGCGAACAGGCCGATGATAACCATCCGGGACGAGCGCTTTGTATATAACCCAAAAAGAATTCTCATCGCCCTGCTTACTTGCGCCTCAGGAAATTACCTTGGAAATTTTATGGAGTGTTTCTTTGCTGTCGCCAAACATACATATTGCATCACAATGCTGACGTAAATCAGAGAATAATATGTAGTGTATCTCTATGGCATTACCCCTGATTGAGGGGCGGCTAAGTTGCAGTATCAGTTCTTTCTCACGGTTATTGGGGATGATAATAAAGAGTGTTGAGGGATCCTCCGGGAAGGAGAAGTACAAATCGGTGAGCCTGAGAATTCCCGAGTAGATGGATGTGCTCTTCTCTACCTCAAAGGCGCTGGCAATCTGGTTTGTCCCCTTCTTGAACCAGATAACATCAATTAAGGCAATGGTGCTTTTGGTATCGACATCAACTTCGTTCTCGTAGATGTCTGGAATTCTGAGTTTAGGCTTCCAGTAAAAGGCGTGCGAGGCCCCCATAAACACCTGCTTTTGCTCCGTGATGCAGCTCAGCACAAATTCCAATGATGAGCCTTTGTAATCATTTCCAAAATCACCGCTTTTGATGTCTGCTATGACATCTCTTACACCACGGCGGATGGAGCGAAAAGCTTTAAGGCGCTCTTCATTGTTGATAAACCAGGTGTTGAACACCGACTCTTCATCTGATCGATATTTGCCAATCAGCCCATGCAGTTCACCACTCATGTTTTCCCCAATCATAAAGAATTCCTTTTCCCGTTCTTGCCGTAATAAGATCGATGTATTATCGAGAGTAACAACCTTTTCTCAAACAAACAGTCCGTCGCAATGAGAGCATTTATTTCAGTTATTCTTTTCGTTTTTTTTCCTCTCGCATATTCGCAAGATGCCTCATTACTTCTCGGTGGTAAAGTTTTTCGGATTGATACTGCTGTGACTGCCCAGGAACGTGCCCAAGGGTTAATGCACAGGCGGGAGATGCAGGAAGATTATGGCATGTTATTCATCTACCCCGAGCCTCGCCCCGTCTCGTTCTGGATGAAAGAGACCTTTGTGTCGTTGGATATTCTTTTTTTTGATCGTGATGGAAAGTTGATCAACTTCTTCACCAACGTGCCGCCCTGCACCGCCACCCCTTGTCCCATGTACAAAAGCATCAAACCGGTGGGTTATGTCCTGGAGTTGAAGGGGGGCATAGCGCCGAAGTTGGCGCTAAAACCAGGGGATCAGTTCCAGATCACCGGCCCCTGGTAGTCGCTTTTAACAGAGCCTACCCTCGGTTCGTACCTAGTGGTCCATGCGGAAAATTATGTAACTGTTCGCTTCGTGAGAAGGTACACCTCTGTGTTGGCAAAACTCGAAATGGAACCACCATTCCAGCGTTTTGCCGCCTTGATCTGCACCTTCTCACTGTGCTCCTTAGTAACAGAACTTCCCGCATGGACCACTAAAACGGTACAATCTGACCGTCGTAAGCCACGAAAGCCCCGGGCTCGTAATCATCTGCGTTGCTAATTACCGTTGTCATTCCGCCAACGGATGTTTCTACGTCGATCAGGCCGCTGTGACGAGTCATTTCGGTTCTGACCCAGCCGGGGTGGAGTGTAATCACTCGAACGCCTTCGGGGGCAAGGTCCACAGCCATCGATTTTGACACGATGACCAGAGCAGCCTTAGCCGCCCGGTAGGCATAACAGCCACCGCTGCCGTTGTCCCCCGATGAGCCCATTTTGGAGCTGAGATTGGCGATGGTGCCCTGTGCCCGGGTGACGCGAGGCAGCAGCGTCTGCACCACTCGCAGCGGCCCCACGCAATCCACGTCGAACACCTCCATCATGGTCTCAGCGGTCACTGTGGCCAGCGCCTGGCCGCTGCCATCCTTGGGGCCGTAGATGCCGGCGTTGTTGATCAGCAGGTCGATGCGGTCGGGAAAGCCCGCTTCGGTAGCAAAGCTTGCTGGCTTGTCTTCACGAACGTCCCACTGCACGGGGTGAAGGCGGTCAGCGTCAATATTTTCCAACTGGTCTGGGCCGCTGCGGTAGCAGGCCCACACCTCACAGCCTTGAGCCAGGTAGTGCTGCACAAATCCAAATCCCAGGCCCCGGTTGGCGCCGGTAATAACAACATTCATTGCTTATTCCTTGTTGATGATGGGTGATCTATTCCGAGTGTTCTATTTCTGATGAGGGAAAGGTCGCAGCGTAGCGGCTGATCCACTCCGCGGCAGCTTCTTCACCGCTGAGCTGGCGTCCCTCTTTTTCAAACACCTCTCGTTTGTAGTGCTCGATGTGGCAAACCTGTTCCACCATGCGGGTGCGAAAAGCCTCTTCCCTGTCGGGAAAAGCAACACCGATGTCGTAGTGCCCCCCTGCCCGCTTGCGGCACCAGCGGACCTTGCCCATGGTCTCAAACGGTGGCTCAACGAAGGGGATTCTGATGGCAATGGTCGTCCCGGCTTTGATGTAATCGCGGCTTTGGAAAGAGAGACCACCAAAGCTGATGTCGTTCATCGCTTCGCGTTGATCCTCCGCCAGTTCATCGGTGCTGATTTCGATGGGAATATCTGAAGGATGTCGTATCGAATGACGCATACCAGCCACCTCTCTCCTCGTGTGGTGTAACAACCGCCGGCCCCTCCCGGCTCCGGGCATTTCGACCACAACCGCCAACAACTGTTCAAGGTTATGCAGTCAGGCTCCAACATTCAAGCCGCTGAAGAGGGCCCAAAAAAGTGAATTAGTTTCGCAACTTATAGCCCACACGCAACATATTGAGCGTCAGCACGGCCAGCAGGGTCCAGGCGACGAAGACAACCGCCAGGCTGTAGAGCGGATTGATATCGGAGACACCGAAGAAGCCGTACCGGAAGCCGTCGATCATGTAGAAAAACGGGTTGAATTTCGACAGCAGCTGCCAAAATGGCGGCAAGGAGTGGATCGAGTAGAAGACGCCACTGAGAAAGGAGAGCGGCATGATAATAAAGTTCTGAAAACCGGCCAGGTGGTCAAAGCGCTCGGACCATATTCCCGCAATAATGCCAATACTCCCCAACACCGCGCTACTGAGAAAAGCAAACAGAAACAGGTAGAGGGCGTTGTGGACGGGCAGTTCTACAAACCCCATGGCGACCAGAAAAATACCGATGCCGACGACAAGGGCCCGCACAATGGAAGCGAACAGAAAGGCGAGGTAGAACTCCAGATAGGAGAGCGGCGTCAACAGCACAAAAATAATATTGCCGGTGATTTTTGACTGAATAAGGCTCGAAGAGCTGTTGGCAAAAGCGTTCTGGATAATCGACATCATCATCAAACCCGGAATCAGAAACGCGGTATAACTGATGTTGTCGTAGACTTCCACGTGCTCCTCCAGCACATGGGAGAAGACCAGCAGGTAGAGCAATGCGGTCACCACGGGGGCCAGCACGGTTTGCAGCGCCACCTTGGCGAACCGGAGAATCTCTTTATAGAAAAGGGTATAGAGGCCGGAGAAATTCATGTTGCCTGCCGCGTCAGTTCGATAAACACATCTTCCAGGTCCGACTCTTCGATAGCGATATCCACCACCTCGCCGCCTGCATCCCTGAGTGCATCCATCATGGCCACAATGGAGTCGTTATGGCGGTCGAGACGGATCTCCAGCACATTGGCACTGGCGTGCTGGAGTTTGCTTTTCACCAGATCCGGCAGCGCCTCAATGTGATTCGCCAGGGTGATTCTGAGCGTTCGTAACTGGCCAACGCCCTTGGCCAGCAACGCCTCTTTACTGTCGAGGGCGATCATCTCACCCTGATTGATAATGCCGATGCGGTCACACAGCATTTCGGCCTCTTCCAGATAATGAGTGGTAAGGACGATGGTATGCCCCTCCTGGTGCAGCATCTGGATAAACTCCCACAGGGAGCTGCGCAGCTCGACATCGACCCCGGCAGTGGGTTCATCCAGAATCACCACTTGTGGCTTATGCACCAGGGCCTGAGCGATCAGCACCCGGCGTTTCATCCCGCCCGAAAGCGAACGCATGTTGGATGAAGCTTTATCGGTGAGCTTGAGCCCCTCCAGCAGTCGGTCGATCCATTTTCCCGAGGTTTTGCGCTGGCCGAAATAACCGGCCTGGATTTCCAGCAACTCACGCACGGAGAAAAAGGGATCGAAAACCAGCTCCTGCGGTACCACGCCCAGGCTGTAGCGCGATTGACGGTAGTCCTTTACAACATCGTGCCCCATGACGGTGACGGCACCCGAGTCCATGCGGGTCAGGCCGGCGAGAATATTGATCAGGGTGGACTTACCGGCCCCGTTAGGGCCGAGCAGGCCAAAAAACTCCCCCTGTTCGATGGTCAGGCTCACCCCTTTCAGGGCATGCAGGGAGCCGAAATGTTTGTGAACGTTCTCTATCTCGATAGCGGGCAACATTATTGTTCCGATGCGTTGCCAAGTAGTCCCTCGGTGATCTCCTCAACGAGCTTTGGTCCTTGATAGACCAGCCCCGAGTAGATCTGAATCAACTTCGCCCCGGCCGCCAGTTTGGCCTGGGCATCGGCCAGCCCCATGATGCCACCTGCGGCAATAATAGGCAGTTTGTCACCGACACAGGCATAGAGCTGCTGCACCACCGCGGTGGATTTATGCGTTAGCGGCGCGCCACTGAGCCCGCCTGCTTCGTCGCTGTGAGCCAACCCCTCCACCCCGGAGCGTGACAGTGTCGTGTTGGTGGCAATGACGCCATCCATACCGTAGGCCAGCAGCGCCTGCCCCACCGCCTCGATCTCACTCTCACTCATATCCGGCGCAATTTTAACTACCACGGGAACGTAGCGGCCATGCTCCCCGGTTAACTCTTGCTGCGCCTGCTTGAGTTTTTCCAGCAGCCCACCAATCTGATCCGCCTGTTGCAACTCGCGCAAATTGGCCGTGTTGGGGGACGAGATATTGACCGTCACGTAGCTGGCGTGCTCATAGACTTCACGTAACCCGATCAGGTAATCATCTGCGGCTCTCTCAATGGGAGTATCGAAATTCTTGCCGATATTGATGCCCAGCACGCCGTTGAACTTTGCCGCCCTGACGTTGCTCACCAGGTTGACCACCCCGCCGTTGTTAAATCCCATGCGATTGATGATGGCCCGGGCCTCAGGCAGCCGAAACAGTCGCGGCCTGGGGTTGCCCGGCTGAGGCCGGGGAGTGACGGTGCCAATCTCCAGAAAACCAAACCCCAGCGCCGCCAGCGCATCGATGTGGTCACCGTTTTTGTCCAGCCCGGCGGCCAGACCCAGCGGCGTGGGAAAGTTCAGCCCCATTACGTTGACGGGGGCACACGCTGAGGTGTCCGGCTGATATGACGTGACACCTAACTTTGCGCCAATATCGAGGACTGAAAACGTCAGGTGATGGGCAGTTTCGGGGTCGATTCTAAACAGCAGCGGGCGTATCAGGGGATACAGATTTAGCATGGGGTAACTTTATTGACCAAATGAAGAGAGAGGGAAAACAGGCGACGCCTTTACCAGCGTCGCCCGGCCGCCTGTTAAATGTCCTTCAGGGCAAAACCAGCCGAAGGGCATTTCAACAGCCCGCCAACGCGCTACTTCACAATATTGCGTGCACGCAGTGCGTCGATCACCTGCGCAACACTGTCGCCCAGCGACTGTTTGTCTGTTTCTACGGTAATTTCAGGGTTCAGCGGCTCTTCATAAGGTGAGCTGATGCCGGTGAATTCGGGAATCTCCCCCGCCCGCGCTTTCTTGTAGAGTCCCTTGGGATCTCGCTCTTCGCACACATCGAGAGAGCATTTGCAGTAGATCTCGATGAAATCACCCTCGGGCACCAAATCACGCACCGCATCACGGTCAGAACGAAACGGAGAGATAAACGCTGTCAGCGCCACGGTACCGGCGTCGACAAAGAGCTTGGAAACTTCGCCAATGCGGCGGATGTTCTCTTTGCGATCCGCGTCGGAAAAGCCCATGTCCTTGCACAAACCGTGGCGGATATTGTCACCGTCAAGCACATAGGTGCGGGTGCCCATGTTGTGCAGCGCATCTTCAACCGCATTGGCCAACGTTGATTTGCCTGCACCGGAAAGGCCGGTAAACCACAAAATAGCGCTTCGATGGCCGTTCTGTTCTTCCCGCTCTTTACGTGTGATCGAGGCATCATGCCAAACGATGTTTTTTGATGCGGTCATCTTGTTGCTCCGTTTTTCACTATGAATGAATGCTGTAGGCTTATGTGGGTGCCAAGCCGAAAAAGGCGGCCATTTTACACTATTTGACGCCGATCAGGTGGCGTGTGAAGCGGCGTTTAAAACCCCCACACCAGTGGAGCCCCCACAACGGTCACCAGGCCGACAAGCAGCGTCAGCGGTACACCTATCCTGATAAAATCCGAAAAGTGGTAACCGCCGGGGCCATAGACCATCAGGTTGGTCTGATAGCCGATAGGTGTCGCAAAGCTGGCTGAAGCGGCAATCATCACCACCACCACGAACGGCATA
>JALTMR010000528.1 GCA_027001525.1 Gammaproteobacteria bacterium | reverse complement strand
CGGGCACCGTTTGAACAGTTGCTGGGGGACGAAACATTCGAGGCGCTGGTGGCCGATGAAAACGGACTGAAATTTCATATCCAGCTTGGCCGCTCGCAAAACATCGGTCTGTTCCTCGATATGCGCGAGGGCCGCCAATGGGTGCGGGACCATGGCCGGGGCAAGCGGGTGCTGAATCTGTTTGCCTACACCTGCGGTTTTTCCGTGGCCGCCATCGCCGGCGGGGCGCGCCACGTTGTGAATGTCGATATCAGCCGGGCCTCGTTAACCCGGGGGCGGGAGAATCACCGCCTCAACGGCCATGACCTGCGCAGTGTGACCTTCCAGTCCATCGACATTTTCAAGTCATTCTCGCGCCTTAAAAAGCTGGGGCCTTACGACCTGCTCATCTGCGATCCTCCCGGGTTTCAGAAAGGCAGTGTCGATATCCGGCGCGACTACCGTAAAATCCTGCGCCGCATTCCAGCGCTGCTGAACCCCGGGGGGCAGTTTCTGCTCTGCCTTAACGTACCGGCACTGGATGACGCCTTCCTCCACCAGCAGGTCGCTGAGCACTGCCCTTCGGCCCGTTTTGTTCAGGCCATCGACACGCCCGAGGTATTCAAAGAGGCCGTGCAGGACAAGGGATTAAAGATCTTTCTCTATGACTACCCCGGCGAAAGCCGTTGATCACAACAACAAAAAAAGAAGAATAACGTGAGCCGAACTCCGCCCAAAGGGCTGACGCTCATCGTCGCGTTAATGACCATGATTGGTCCTTTTACCGTCGATACCTATCTCCCCTCCTTCCCCGCCATTGAGGCGGAGTACGGGGTCAGCCGCGCACTGCTATCCCAGAGCCTCGCCTCTTATCTGATTGCCTTTGCGCTTTCAACGCTGGTGCTGGGGCCACTCACTGACCGGCTGGGGCGTCGCCTCGTGATCACGGGGAGCCTGGTCTTCTATGTCGCTGCCTCCATTGGCTGCGCTATGGCAGACAACTACAGCACCTTTATGCTGTTTCGCCTGATGCAGGGGGCTGCGGCCGGCGGGGGGCTGGTGGCCGGTCGCTCGATGATTCGGGATGTGTTTAACCCGCGGGATGCCCAACGTGCCATGGCGCAGGTGATGATGTTATTTGCCATCGCCCCGGCCATTGCGCCCATCATCGGTGGCTGGCTGCACGACGCTTTTGGCTGGCACGCCGTGTTCTACTTTCTCGCACTCTACAGCGCACTGGTGCTGCTGCTGGTACTGGTGCGTATTCCGGAGACCCTGGCCCCGGAGTCACGCCAGTCCTTCCATCCGGTCAACGTCGCCCGCGTCTATGGTCGCACGCTGGTGCATCGGCGCTTTCAATCCCTGGCCTTTATTGTCGCCTGCTATTTTGGCGGCATGTTCCTCTATATCGCCGGCGCCCCGACGGTAATCTACGACTATCTCCAACTCGGCAGCGACGACTTCTCACTGCTTTTTATTCCCATGGTGGCAGGAATGTCAGCAGGGGCCTGGATCAGCGGTCGCTACGCCCAGCGCTGGCCGCGAGAGCGAAATATACGCCTGGCCCTGACCATGATGAGTCTGGGAGCGCTGGCCAATCTTGCCCAGGCGCTGTGGTTGGCGCCCACGCCGCTGAGCGTGATCACGCCACTGGTGCTCTACACCTTTGGCATCGGTATCGCCATGCCGGCCATGATGATTTTGTCTCTCGACTGTTTCCCCCACAATCGCGGCACCGCCTCAGCCATGCAGGGGTTTGTACAGATGGTGGGGAATGCACTCATCACCAGCATCGCTGTGCCGCTGCTCAGCCCTCAGGCCAGCTATATGGCGGCCGGGCAAGTCATCCTTGTCACCATCGCCCTGCTGATCTGGTGGCGCTTGCCGCCACTCGAGCCGGAATGAAATGAATGGCCAGGTCGTTGCCAAGGTATTCCCCCCGGCGGCGACTCACGAGGCCACGACTCAGCCTCACTCACGGAGCACGCTATTTGCCCCCCGCCGCCAGCGGTGAAAACGTTCAACCCAAGCCAGCAGTCGCTGCGGCGCGTGGGCCCGCTTCCAGTGACCCGCCACGTATTTATTGGCTTCCGCCATGGTCGGGTAGATGTGAATGGTACCGAGGATCTTATTCAGCCCTAGCCCATGCTTCATAGCACTCACATACTCGGCAATCAGATCCCCGGCATGCTCCGCCACAATGGTGACGCCAAGAATTTTGTCTCGCCCCGGCACGGTCAGCACCTTGATCACGCCGTAGGCCTCCTCGTCGACGATGGCACGATCCAGATCATCGATGCCGTAGCAGGTCAGCTCGTACTCGATGCCCTGCGCCTTCGCCTCCTGCTCATTCAACCCCACCCGCGCCACTTCGGGGTCGGTAAACGTGGCCCAGGGAATAACCCGATAATCGACCTTGAACGACTTAAAGCCGCTAAAAAGCGCATTCACCGCGGCATACCAGGCCTGATGCGCGG
>JALTMR010000527.1 GCA_027001525.1 Gammaproteobacteria bacterium | reverse complement strand
ATAGACACCTCACTCATCCGCCTCTGCTTAACCCATTGATCGCTAAGCCGATGGATGGAGCAGGCATATAACTTGCCGAACCACCGCCTCCCACGGACGGGAAAACAACATTCAGAGGATGAATAATATGAAGACCAAACCTGCAATACTCTCGTGCCTGCTCGGCCTCGGCAATCTGCTCGCCTGTCAGCCAGCCAGCGCCCTGCTGATCTTTCAGGAGAGCTTTGAGGGCAGCAACCAGTACAGCGTCGAAAACGGCGGCCAAAGCGGCAGCGACAACTTTTTCGCTGTGGTTTCCAACACTTCGCTCAACCCCGGCTATACCCCTGCCGCAGTGGATGGCAGCAACTACTTTGGTGGCCGTGACCTCAATGGCTTCAGCAGCAGCGCGCCGCACCGGGTGACATTCGACGAAGTGGATCTCAGGGGCTACCGCGACCTCTCCCTGAGCATCGCCCTGTCTGCCGCCGCCAGCGATATCTATGAGGCGGGAGACAGCATTACGCTGGACTTCAGCAGCGATGGCGGTAACAGCTTTACCGTGCTGGACAAATTCAGTGGTGCCACAGGAGGCGCACGCCTGAGCAACGGCACGGACATCCTCGGGGAGACGCTGTTTGATGTCAGCTACCTGCTGCCCGACACCCTCAGCAGCCTGGTGTTTCGTCTCCAGATAGATACCTTTCTCGCCGGCAACGAAGTTGCTCTCTTCGATAATTTTCGCGTCGAAGGCATCGCCGCCGCGCCGGAGCCCAAGAGTGTCGTCCTGCTGGGACTGGGCCTGATCGCACTCAGGTTTGCCCACGCTCGTCAGCCGGCCTAGACCTTCGTCCGTCACGCAGAAAAGTTCAGCGTGACGGACGGCTATTTGACCCAAATGGTTTTGGCATTCACAAACTCCATCATGCCGTGGCGAGAAAGCTCGCGCCCATAGCCGGAGTTTTTCACCCCGCCAAAGGGCAGGCGCGGATCACTTTTCACAAACTCATTCACGAATACCGCCCCGGTGTCGATCTGCCGTGCCACCTGCTCGCCACGGCTCTCATCCCGGCTCCATATACTTCCCCCCAGCCCATAGGGAGAATCATTGGCGATGCGAACAGCATCGGCCTCATCTTTGGCCCGAATCACAATGGCAACGGGCCCGAACAACTCATCGTGATAAGCCACCATACCCGGCTCCACCCGGTCAAGAATGGAGGGAAGGTAGTAGGCTCCCGCCCCGCTCACTGGTGCACACCCCGTCACCGCCACCGCCCCCTGACTGAGGCTGGTCTGCACTTGCAGGTGCAGCTCATCGCGCAGATCAACCCTCGCCATCGGCGCCAGTGTGGTCTCTTCCTTCATCGGGTCACCCACCTCCAGAGCCTCAACGGCAGCCCGGAACTTAGCCATAAACTCATCGGCGATGGCCTCCACGACAATAAAGCGCTTGGCCGCCACACAACTCTGGCCGGCATTGAGAAAGCGGGAACTCACACCGGCCGCCACCGCGGCATCGAGATCGGCATCTTCGAGCACGATGAAGGCGTCCGACCCACCCAGCTCCAGCACCGTTTTCTTCAGATTCGCGCCGGCACAGGCAGCGACCTGACGACCGGCGTATTCGCTCCCCGTCAGTGTCACCGCGTGCACCCGGGCATCCTCAATCACCCCGGCCACCTGGCTCGCCGAGATCATCAGGGTTTTGAATACCCCTTGGGGAAAACCGGCCCGGACGAACACCACCTCAATGGCCTGGGCGCACTGCGGCACGTTGGAGGCATGCTTGAGCACGCCGGTATTGCCCGCCATCAAGGCCGGTGCAGCAAAACGAAACACCTGCCACAACGGGAAGTTCCAGGGCATCACGGCCAACACGGTGCCCAACGGCTGGTGGGCGACAAAGCTTTTGCCGGCACTACTTTCAATCACCTCATCCGCCAAAAAGCTGGGGCCGTAATCAGCGTAGTAGTTGCACACCAGGGCACATTTTTCCACCTCAGCCAGCGCTTCACGGTAAAGCTTGCCCATCTCCTGAGTAATCATCAGCGCCAGTTCATCACGGCTTTCCAGCAAAACGTCGGCCGCCTGGCGCAACAAACGACAGCGTGCCGCCAAATCGCTGGTCGCCCACGACGACGTCGCCTGCGCCACCTCTGCCAGCGCCGCTTCCAGTTTTTCGTCGGGCCACAGCTCAACTTCTGCCAAGCGCTCACCTGTTGCCGGGTTTATCGAAACCAAAGCCATCACACATCCTCTTTTACTAGCCATTGCTTTGCCATAGTGTCACGGCTGCGGCCGCTTCTGTAAAATGCCGGCGATAACGAAAGCAGAGAAAGCTTGACCCACCTTCGTAAGACCGGGACAATTTTCCCGATTTGCTCTGAAACGATTCAGCAAGGATTCCGAAAAGAATGATTCAAAAAAATGTTTGTATAGTTGGGGGAACAGGCTTTGTCGGCCATCAACTGGCCTCGG
>JALTMR010000526.1:22017-32996 GCA_027001525.1 Gammaproteobacteria bacterium | reverse complement strand
TACAGCTCTGTGTTGGCAAAACTCGAAATGGAACCACCATTCCAGCGTTTTGCCGCCTTGATCTGCACCTTCTCACTGTGCTCCTTAAGTAACATAACTTCCCGCATGGGCCACTAGCCTGCTTGCGGCGGGCCTGGGGGACAGTTCATTCAGTAGCGGTCAGGAGGTCATGAAGCCGCGAATGGCATAGAAAATAATCGCCGCCATAAGCGCAGAGCAGGGTACGGTGATGACCCAGGCCGCGGCAATCTTAAAAACGTGGGAGCGTTTTACCAGCTCCTGGCGGTAGATTTTACGCAGCGATTTGCGCTCCTTTTTGGTCAGCTCGGCGGCGGCAGAGTGCTCTTTCAGCTGCTTGAGCATGAGCGCCTTTTCCTGCACCGGGGCCTCCTTGAAGTCGAGCAGAAATTTTTCGATGACGGCCGGGTCCTGATCGGTGTGGTGGGCTTTGATCTCTTCGATCTTTTCGCCGTAGCTGGTTTTGAGGTACTCACGCAGAAAACCCACGCCGAAGATACCGCCCACGGCAATGTGGGTCGAGCTAACGGGCAGCCCCAGTTGAGTGGCGACAATGACGGTGATCGATGCGGCCATGGCAACGCTGAACGCACGCATCTGGTCCAGCTCGGTAATCTCGGAGCCGACGGTGCGAATCAGCTTGGGGCCGAACAGCGCCAGACCCAGGGCGATACCCAGCGCTCCGACCATCATGACCCACAGCGGAATGGTCGCCTTGGTGGTCACGCCGCCGCCCATAATGGCTTCGTTGATGGCTGCCAGTGGCCCGACGGCGTTGGCGACGTCGTTGGCTCCGTGAGCAAAACTGAGCAGGGCGGCGGCAAAAATCAGCGGCACGGTAAACAGGGTGTTGACGCTGGTTTTGTCATTGCTGAGCTTGTCTGCCGCCTTGGCGATCAGGGGTTTGACGGTCAGGTAGACCACAATGGCGATGCCCGTGCCAACGGCCGCAGCGGTGGCGAAGTCCACTTTCCAGATTTTTTTCACCCCTTTGAGTATCAGGTAGGTGCCAAAGGCGAAGGCCATGATGGCCACGAGGATGGGCACCATCTTTTTTGCCGCGGTGATCATGTCACTTTGATAGGTGATGGAACGCTTGATCAGCAGGAGAAAGGCCGCCGCAATCAAGCCGCCGAGCACGGGGGAGATCACCCAGCTGGCGGCGATTTTGCCCATGGTGGCCCAGTTGGCGATGCCGAAGCCGCCAGCTGCGATTCCGGCCCCCAGCACGCCACCGACGATGGAGTGGGTGGTGGAGACAGGTGCCCCCAGGGCTGTGGCGATGTTGAGCCAGATGGCGGCCGCCAGCAGCGCGCCCATCATCAGCCAGATGAAGGTGTCTGCGTCATTGATCAGGCTGGGGTCGATGATCCCCTTTTTGATGGTGCTGACGACGTGACCACCGGCAATCAGCGCGCCGCCGGCTTCGAAGATCACGGCGATGATAATCGCCCCGGTCATGGTGAGGGCACGCGAGCCTACGGCCGGGCCGACGTTATTGGCCACATCGTTGGCACCGATGTTGATCGCCATGTAGCCGCCGATCATCGCCGCAGCAATCAGCATGAAGCTGCCGGGTACCTCACCGATGGAGGCGCCGACGTAGAGCATGATGCCAACAATAAAGAGAATCGCCATGCCGAAACGCAGGCTCTCCGCCCGTCCCGAACTGGCTGCTTTTTCCAGTTGGTTGATATTTTTAAGGTCCAAACTTCTTCCCCTTAGTCTGTTGAAGATTTATATGTAATTATTTGATTTAAAAGGGATGTTTTTATTCTGTTTCGATTCCCTTGTGGCTCGTGCCTATTTTTGTGCCCGTAGTATATCCGCAGCATGGGGCGGGCAACACCAAATTGTTACATTGAATTGAACCGAAATTGGCAAGTGGTTGATTTTGGGCAGTTCAACGGCGTGCCCGTGTGGGGGAGGTGAATGGGTATTGCGTTGGTGGCCTGTTAGAATGGCGGCTTTCCGGTCTTCTTTTCCGTTTTTCTGTCCTTCCTTCACCAGGGTTCTGTTTTTATGCTCAGCTACCGCCACGCCTTCCACGCGGGTAATTTTGCCGACGTTCTCAAACACGCGGTGCTTATCGCTTTGGTGCAATCACTTCAGCGCAAGGAGAAGCCCTTTTTCTATCTTGATACCCACGCGGGGCTCGGCCGTTACGATCTGAATGCCGCTGTGGCGGAGAAGACGGGGGAGTGGCGTCACGGCATCGGCCGGTTGTTGGAGAAGAAAGAGAAGGGGCCGGTGTTGCTGCGCACCTATCTCAACGTGGTCAAGGGGTTGAACCATAAAGGGCCACTGCGTTACTACCCGGGGTCGCCCCGCTTGGTGCGTGAATTGTTGCGGCCTCAGGATCGGATGTGGCTGTGTGAACTCCACCCGAAGGATATCGAAGGGTTGCGGCGCGAATTTGATCAGGACCGGCAGGTGAAAGTGGCCTTTGAAAATGGTTTTCAGGCGGTAAAAGCGCTGCTGCCGCCCAAAGAGCGCCGTGGTCTGGTGCTGTTTGATCCGTCTTACGAGGTCAAGGGTGATTACCGCACGGTGGTGGAGGTCATGATGCAGGGTTATCAGCGTTTTGCCACCGGCCAGTTTGCCATCTGGTACCCCGTGGTGGACCGGGGAGCGGTTGATCGGCTCTGCAAGGCGGTGGCCCAAAGTGGCGTGGCGCGGGCATTGCGGGTGGAGCAGTGCATCGCCATCGATGGCAGCGGCGGTATGACGGGGAGCGGCATGATTGTGGTTAATCCGCCGTGGCAGTTTGATGAGCAGATGGCGGAGCTGCTGCCGTGGCTGACCACTGTGCTGGCGCCGGCGGGAGGCGGGACGTTTCAGCTGGAGTGGTTGGCTGGCCAGGCCTGATCAGGCGGCGCTGCGGCAGATGTCGATAAAAGCCCGGGCAGCGTTGGAGAGGGTGCGCTGGGGGTGGCGCACAATGCCCAGTTTGCGTTCCACCGCAATATCGCCCCCCTGTTCGGGCTTGAGTTCGTCGTCAATCATGTTGTCGGGCCACAGGCTCCAGCCCATGCCTACCTCCACCATCATCTTGATCGTCTCCAGGTAGTGTGTTTCCAGTTGGGTGTTGATGTCGGGCAGCCCCAGTTGCTGGTCGATCAGCTCTCGTGTGTAGGTGCCGCGAGCGGGGAGGATGGCGGGGTGGCGCGCGAGCACCTCGGCGTTGATGGTTGCCTCCCGAGCCAGGGGGTGGCTGGGGCTGACGGTGAGGACGAGACGATCCGTCCAGACTTCGATCAGTTCCAGTTGGGTGCTTGTCTGCGGTGGCAGGGTGATGAGGCTGAGTTCCTGTGCGCCCTGTTCTACGGCGCGGCAGGCCTGTTCTGAGTCCATAAAGCTGAGGTCGAGCTGCACCTCGGGATATTGCTGTATGAACTGTTTTAGTACCCGGGGCAGGCGGTGCAGGCCGATGTGGTGGGAGGTGGCGAGCTTGAGCTGGCCTTTGACGCTGTGTTCCAGGTTGGCGATGGCGCGGCGGCTGTCTTCCACTTCGCCGAGAATGCGCTGAGCGTGGTGGAGCAGGGCGCGACCCGCCTCGGTGGGGGTGATGGTGCGGCCCACCCGGTCGAACAGCTGCGTCCCCAACGTCTGCTCCAGTGCGGCAATGCGTTTGCTGACGGCGGGCTGGGTCAGGTGGAGTGCTTCTGCGGCAAGGGAGAAGGAGCCGTGTTCGCTGACACTGACGAAGGCGTGCAGGTCGTTGATGTTCAAAATCTATTCCTTGCTGGAATTCAAACCATAAAAACAATGAATTTGTCTTATGTTAGCGCGCTGGCTAAGATGGCGCCACGGTTTCTTTTTTGACTGCCAGAGGGGGCGGGGAGCATACCTCTCTGGCGGTTCGGCAGTATTAAACGATAGAGGGTCTTGTAGATGTCCGGTAAGACGTTGTACGACAAATTGTGGGATGCCCACGTAGTGCGGGCCAACGACGATGGCAGTTGTCTGATCTATATCGATCGCCAGTTGGTGCATGAGGTGACCTCGCCTCAGGCGTTTGAAGGGTTGCGCCTGGCCGGGCGTCAGCCATGGCGGGTCGATGCCAATCTGGCCACGCCGGATCACAACGTCCCCACGACTGATCGGGCTGCGGGGTTGGCGGGCATCTCTGATCCTATCTCCAAGTTGCAGGTGCAGACGCTGGATGCCAATTGCGACGAGTTCGGCATTACCGAGTTCAAGATGAACGATCTGCGTCAGGGGATTGTGCATGTGGTGGGGCCGGAGCAAGGGGCGACGTTGCCGGGCATGACGGTGGTGTGTGGTGATTCGCACACCTCCACCCACGGTGCGCTGGGGGCTCTGGCTCACGGTATCGGCACTTCAGAGGTGGAGCATGTGTTGGCGACGCAGTGTCTGATTCAGAAAAAGTCGAAAAATATGCTGGTGAAGGTCAACGGCAAGGTGGGCGCCGGGGTGACTGCCAAGGACATTGTGCTGGCTATTATCGGTGAGATTGGTACTGCCGGGGGCACAGGTTACGCCATTGAGTTTGGTGGTGAGGCGATTGCGGATCTCTCCATCGAGGGGCGCATGACGGTGTGTAATATGGCCATCGAGGCCGGCGCGCGAGCCGGGATGGTGGCCGTGGATGAGAAGACTATCGAATACGTCAAAGGGCGTCCCTATGCTCCTGGCGAGGCGCAGTGGCCGGCGGCGGTGGCGGCCTGGTCTGAGCTGCACAGTGATACGGATGCGGTGTTCGACAAGGTGGTGGAACTCGATGCCGAAGCGATCAAGCCGCAGGTGACCTGGGGAACCTCCCCGGAGATGGTGGTGGCGGTAGACGCGCGAGTGCCTGACCCGGCGGCCGAGCCCGATGCGGTCAAACGCACGGGGATGGAGAAGGCGCTGGCCTATATGGGGCTGAAGGCGAATATGCCGGTGACTGACATCAAGCTGGATCGCGTCTTTATCGGCTCCTGCACCAACTCCCGCATCGAGGATTTTCGGGCGGCGGCGGCGGTGGTGAAAGGGCGCAAGGTGGCGTCATCCGTCAAGCAGGCGCTGGTGGTGCCAGGCTCCGGGCTGGTGAAGGCGCAGGCGCAGGAAGAGGGGCTGGACAAGGTTTTTATCGATGCCGGTTTCGAGTGGCGTGAGCCGGGCTGCTCCATGTGTCTGGCCATGAATGCGGATCGCCTGGGTGAGGGGGAGCATTGCGCTTCTACCTCAAACCGTAACTTTGAGGGGCGTCAGGGGGCAGGTGGTCGTACCCATCTGGTCAGTCCGGCAATGGCGGCTGCGGCGGCTATTGCCGGTCATTTTACCGACGTTCGCGACATGACGGCTTAAAGGAGCAGGGTGATGGAGAAGTTTGTAACGCTGAAAGGCTTGGTGGCACCGCTGGATCGTCCCAATGTGGATACGGATGCCATTATTCCGAAGCAGTTTCTGAAATCGATTAAACGCAGCGGTTTTGGGCCCAACCTGTTTGATGAGTGGCGTTATCTGGATCGTGGCGAGCCGGGGGTGGATAATCACCATCGCCCGCTGAACCCCGATTTTGTGCTCAACCAAGCGCGTTACCAGGGGGCTCAGGTACTGCTGGCGCGTGATAACTTTGGCTGTGGCTCCTCCCGTGAGCACGCGCCGTGGGCGTTGGAAGATTACGGTTTTCGCTGCATTATCGCGCCGAGCTTTGCCGATATTTTCTATAACAACTGTTTCAAAAACGGCATTTTGCCTATTGTCCTGGCGGCGACGGTGGTGGATCAGCTGTTCGCGGAGACGGCAGCGACCGAGGGCTACGCCCTGGAGGTCGATCTGCCCCGTCAGGTGGTGACGACGCCGGGCGGTGACACTTTCCCCTTCGAAGTGGATGAGTTCCGTAAACACTGTCTGCTCAATGGGCTGGATGACATCGGTCTGACGTTGCAACACGTTGACGAGATTAAGGCCTTTGAGGAGAAGCACCGGGCTGCTTCGCCGTGGTTGTTTCGCAACGCTGACCCCCGTGCGACAGGCTCGTAGAAGACAACTGAATTTAAGCAGATTTGAGAGAGAGACATGACACATAAGATTGCAGTGCTACCCGGTGATGGCATCGGCCCCGAGATTGTTCGTGAAGCGGTGAAGGTGCTGGAGGCGCTTAAGGCGAACCACGGCCTCGATATCGCGCTGACCGAAGGGGCCATCGGCGGTGCGGGCTATGACGTGGCAGGTGATCCGCTGCCTGCTGAAACCCTGGCGCTGGCCAAGGCCTCTGATGCTATTTTGCTCGGCGCGGTAGGCGGGCCACAGTACGACACGCTGGATCGTCCGCTGCGCCCGGAACGCGGCTTGCTGCGCATCCGCAAGGAGCTGAATTTGTTTGGTAATTTGCGCCCGGCACTGCTCTACCCCGAGCTGGCGGATGCCTCCAGTCTGAAGCCCGAAGTGGTGGCCGGGCTCGATATTATGATCGTGCGCGAGCTGACGGGGGATATCTACTTCGGCGAGCCGCGCGGCATTGAGGTGCGCAGCGGTGAGCGGGTGGGGTTCAATACCATGCTCTACAGCGAATCAGAGGTGCGTCGTGTGGCGCATGTGGCATTTGATATCGCCATGAAGCGCGACAAGCGTCTCTGCTCCGTTGAGAAGGCGAATGTGCTGGAGTGCAGCGAGCTGTGGAAAGAGGTGGTGATCGAGGTCGGTAAGGCGTACCCCGAGGTCGAGCTGAGCCACATGTATGTGGATAACGCGGCGATGCAGCTGGTGCGGGCACCGAAACAGTTTGATGTGATTGTGACGGGTAATATTTTTGGCGATATTCTCTCTGATGCGGCGTCGATGCTGACCGGTTCCATTGGCATGTTGCCGTCGGCATCGCTGGATCAGAATAACAAGGGCATGTATGAGCCCATTCATGGGTCGGCCCCCGACATTGCCGGCCGGGATATTGCCAATCCGCTAGCGACGATTTTGTCGGTCTCCATGATGCTGCGCTATACCTTCAATAACGAGGCGGCGGCCCAATTGGTGGATGACGCCGTAAGCAAGGTGTTGGCGGACGGCTGTCGTACGGTGGATATCTACTCCGAGGGAGCGACGAAGGTGAGCTGCTCCGGCATGGGCGATGCGGTAGTGGCCGCGCTGGGTTAAACATCTGTTAGCAGCGCAGAGCGGCAGACTCCTGGGTGTTCTGCCTCTCTTCGCGCTGTCACTAAGAGGATTGAGTGATGAAACGAGTAGGCCTGATCGGCTGGCGGGGCATGGTGGGTTCGGTGCTGATGCAGCGGATGCGTGATGAGAACGATTTTGCGGAAATTGAGCCGGTTTTTTTTACTACCTCTCAGGTCGGGCAGCCGGGGCCGGAGGTAGGTAAAGAGACGCCTGTGCTGAAAGATGCCCGGTCTGTCGATGAGCTGCGGACGATGGACGTTATCATCTCCTGTCAGGGCGGGGATTATACGAGAGAGATGTACGGGCCACTGCGTGCCGCTGGTTGGGCGGGGTATTGGATTGACGCGGCTTCTGCATTGCGGATGAAGGATGACAGCATCATCGTCCTCGACCCCGTGAACAAAGAGGTGATCAAAGAGGGGCTTGCCGGTGGCGTGAAAACCTATGTTGGCGGCAACTGTACGGTGAGCCTGATGCTGATGGCGATTGGCGGGCTGTTTGAAAAGGGGTTGGTGGAGTGGATCTCTCCCATGACCTATCAGGCGGCCTCCGGTGCTGGTGCCCGTAATATGCGTGAGCTGATCGCGCAGATGGGAGCGATTCACGCCGACGTCAGCGGGCTGCTGGATGATCCTGCTGCCGGTATTCTCGAAATCGATAAAAAGGTGACCGAGTTTATGCGCTCGGACGGCTACCCGACTGAAGCCTGGCCGGTGCCCCTGGCCGGCTCACTGATTCCCTGGCTGGATGTGGCGCTGGCATCCGGGCAGAGCAAGGAGGAGTGGAAGGCTCAGGTTGAGGCGAACAAGATTTTGGGACGCAGCGATAATCAGATTCCCATCGATGGACTTTGTGTCCGTATTGGCGCCATGCGTTGCCATAGCCAGGCCCTGACTGTCAAAATGACCAAAAATGTGCCTTTAGATGAGATTGATGAGATCATTGCCAGCCACAACGACTGGGTCAGTGTCATTCCCAATGATCGTGAGCTGACTATGAAAGAGCTGACGCCTGCTGCCGTGACAGGTACGTTAACGGTGCCGGTGGGGCGGTTGCGCAAGTTGACCATGGGCGATGAGTATCTGTCTGCGTTTACTGTGGGCGATCAATTATTGTGGGGGGCTGCTGAGCCCCTGCGTCGTATGCTACGGATTTTACTGGAGCACTAATCTTCGATGTCAGAAAAGAGTTACGGTATTGCCGTTGTCGGTGCCACTTCGGTGGTGGGTGAAACGATTATTGAGATGCTCGCTGAGCGTGAGTTTCCTGTGGGAACTCTCTATCCGCTGGCAGAGCCGGGTGACGCGGGTGGGCGGATCCAGTTTGGCAGCAAAAATGTATCGGTGAAAAATCTGGCAGAATTCGATTTTTCCAAGGTACAAATCGCTTTTTTTGCTGCGGGATGTGAGGTGGCTGCGGAGTACGCCCCCAAGGCGGCGGGGGCTGGTTGCATTGTCATTGATAACAGCGCCGAATTTCGTTTGGATGAGGATGTGCCTTTGGTGGTGCCCGAGGTAAATCCTGAGGAAATAGCTCAATATAATCAAAGTCATATCATTGCTAATCCTAATTGCTCCACTATTCAAATGGTGGTAGCGTTAAAACCCATACATGATGCGGTTGGAATTGAGCGAATCAATGTCACGGCCTGTCAGGCCGTCTCCGGGTCGGGGAGAGCGGCCATAGAGGAGCTGGCCAGCCAGACAGCGGCATTACTTAACTGTAAATCGTTGGAGACCAAAGTCTATTCAAGGCAGATCGCATTCAATATTCTACCCTTGGTTGATGCGCTTCAGGACAATGGCTATACCAAGGAAGAGATGGATATCGTCAGTGAGACCCAGCGGGTGATGGGGGATAGAGCTATTCAGATCAACCCTACCGCTGTCCGGGCTCCTGTCTTTTTTGGTCACTCAGAGGCCGTTCATATCGAAACTGAAGTGCAAATCACTGCCGATGCCGTCCGGGCCTTATTGGATAAGGCACCGGGTGTTGAGGTGGTCGGCGGTGTGGCGGATGATGACTATCCTACCGCTGTGACTGAATCGGCGGGGCAGGATTCAGTGTTTGTTGGTAGAATCAGGCAGGATATTTCGCATCCAAGGGGTTTAGATCTTTGGATAGTGGCCGACAATGTTCGCAAGGGCGCAGCCCTGAATAGTATTCAGATCGCGGAAATTTTGATAAAAGACTATATATAGGACGGCAGTATCTTGATGAGGCTAGTTTCGTAGATAAAGATAGTGTTGCCAGCGTGAATTTCATTGATACGCATGTTCATTAATGACGTTTCCGCCCTTGCCGTTATAGTAGGACGAAGCGGTTATAAAGTTGAGAGCGATGACAGACAAAAACGGGAAATTGCGTAAAGGAATGAGGGTGCGCAGGGTGGTAGCAGCTGTGGGGGCGTGCCTGTTGGCCCCATCGGCAAGCCTCTACGCGCTCGGCATGGGCGATATCGACGTTCACTCTGGATTAAATCAGCCGTTGGATGCAAGCATACGACTGATTTCAGTGGACGAAGGCGAGCTGGATGGCCTGGAAGTACGTCTGGCACCCAAAGCTGCTTTTGAACGCATGGGGTTGGATCGTATGAAGATACTTTCCAATCTGGAATTTGAAGTAGTGAGTGAGGGTCGTTCTGCGCCCTACGTGAAAGTTTCATCCCGAGCGCCCGTACGCGAACCATTTCTGAATTTTATCCTTTCCGTGAACTGGGCTAATGGCCAGATGCTTCGTGAGTATACGCTGTTATTGGATCCTCCAGTTTTTGATAAGGGTGAAGCGGCATCACCCATCGAAGAAGCCGTCACCTCCCCCGCTACCATTGCCCGTGAGGCGATGAACGAGTTTGAGAGCACGGCGCGCCATGAGGTGACTTTTGCCGCGCCGGGTTCTGGTTCCTATGGTCCCACCAAGACAACGGATACGTTGTGGGCCATAGCCAGAGATATGCGGCCGGATTCATCCGTTAGCGTTCCTCAGATGATGTTGGCACTGCTGAAGGAAAACCCGGAAGCTTTCATTAACGGTAATGTTAATAATCTGAAGGCCGGGTATGTGTTACGGGCTCCCCAGATGAGTACGATTGCTGCGCTTTCCAGAGGTCAGGCCGCCAGTGAAACAAACCGTCAATATCAGGCTTGGCTAGCCAGTAAAGGGAAGACCGGAGCCCGGCCGGCGGGGCAGCGTCAGCTTGCTACCGAATCAGCCCCGGTGGCTGAACAACTGGCACAGTCTCAGGGCGGGGCTGGTGGTGTGTCGCCTTCTGCATCGGGGGGCGCGGCTCAGGCTCGATTGCAACTTGTTAGTCCTGATGACGCGGCTTCCTCTGGCGGGAGCGGCGGTGCAGACGAAGGCAAGGTGGCGACGTTGCAGCAGCAGCTAGCGGTGGCGCTGGAGTCAGCTGAGGCGAGCCGCCAGGAAAATGCTGACTTACGTTCCCGGTTGAATGAGCTGGAAAAGCAATTGGCTAATGTTCAGCGCTTAATCACTTTGCAAGACGACACCATGAGTGCGTTGCAGGGGGGATTGGCTGCGCAGCCGGCGGAAGTGTCAGCTCCCGCGGATGTGATCGAAAAAAATGAGGTTGATCTCTCTGTGATTGACGAAAGCTCCTCCTTGGAGCCCGTGTCGGGTGACGTGGTTGCCGCAGGTGCGGAGCAAGAGTCTTCGTCGGTTGCTGAAAAAACCACACCAGCAGTAAGAACCCCGCCACCGCAACCCAGCTTTATTGATAGCTTGCTGGAAAATCCCACGATGTTGGCTGTGGCGGGTGGGGGTGCGGTCTTAGCGCTGGTTTTGCTTGGTTTGATGATGCGTAGACGGCGCCAAAGTGT
>JALTMR010000526.1:0-22007 GCA_027001525.1 Gammaproteobacteria bacterium | reverse complement strand
ATTTGACTCCAGTGCTCCGGTAGGCGGCGCTGGCGCGAGTACAGCTGCGGTGGCCTCTTCGGTTGCTGTTGCCTCTTCCGCTGCGACAGCCAGTGACCAGCCAATAATCTCCGATGATCTTACGAAGGAGGAAAGTGGGTTAGGTGAGGCTGTCGGGGATATTGACGAATACGGTGGTTTTGGTGATGAACTCGGCACGATTCATGCCGATGAAAGTGAGATCGATCCGATTGCCGAGGCCGATGTTTATTTGGCCTATCGTCGCTACGAGCAGGCAGAGTCGTTATTGAAAGAAGCCATTCAGCAGGATGACACCCGTCCCGAGCTGAAGTTAAAGCTCATGGAGATTTACTACACCACCAAGGATCAGGAGGCCTTTGAGGCTCAGGCCGAGGCATTTTACGCGGCCTCTGGGGGGGCAGATGAAGCGCTCTGGAGTCAAGCCGTAGAAATGGGTAAAGAACTATGCCCTGATCATCCTCTGTTTTCGGAGTCTGGCGGTGTTCTTGATGATAGCGTTGATCAGAGTGATGGCGATATTCTCGATCTCGGGGATGATGATGTCGCAGCAACTTCGCAGGACGAGCATTTAGATTTTGAGTCTCTTTCCGAGCCTGAACCCGAGCCACTCCGTAGTGGTGAGCCGGATGAATTTTCCAAAGATGGGAGCGAATTTGACCTGGATCTTAGTGAGCCATTGTCGGATGACGTCTTAACTGCGGAAAGTAGTGATTTGGGTTTGGACCTGGATAGTTCATTGCTCGAAGAGTTTGAGACCGACAAGGGGTTGCGTGAGCCATCAGCGGAGAAAATTACTGACGATTTAGATTTGAATCTGGACCAGCCCTTGTCAGAAGAGGCAGAGCTGGATATCAAGCTTGGCCTGGATGATAGTAGTTTGGCTGATGGTGCTGTTTTTAACGAAATGGCCCCCAGTCTGGACAGCGGTTCTGATTTGCTTGGCTCCGAAACGGGCCGCAGTGAGGGCTCCGATTCTGCTGATGTGATTGATGAATTTGCTGACCTGGACTTGAATTTATCTGATTTTGAAAACAAAGAGGCTGAAGTCGAACTCAGCTCAGGTCAGGCTGATGAAGCTTCGGATGTATTGGTAGAAACCGATTTTGAATTAGGCCTGGGGGTTGAAGAGGAAGCGGGCTCGCCTGTGATTGATAATCTGAACCATGATGAGATAACCGAGAGCGGTGACTTTATTGGCCTGGATGATGAGCCTATCGGCACGGGTGATGTTTTAGCTGACGATTTCATCGAAGAATCGGCTAATTTAGATAATGTTATTAATTTTGAGAATCCAGAAACTGCATTAAACGAAAGTGAGATCCCTGGCGAGACGTTGTCTGGGCTGGATGGTGAACTAGAGGGCTTGGCCACTTCCCTGGGAGATGAGGCCGATAGCATGTCGCTGGATCTCGTTGATAGCACAGAGTCGGGTGAAGTAGAAGTAGCTGATGAGGCTTCTGCAGAGCCGACAAATTGGGAAATTGAGCCAGCGATTTCCAGTTTTGGCGAGATGGATGAAGAGTACAGTCTTTTTGAAAGCACTGACGATGTGGTCGGTACCAAGCTGGATCTAGCCAAGGCCTACATCGATATGGGTGATCAGGATGGTGCGCGCTCTATTCTTGACGAAGTGGTGAAAGAGGGTAGTGATACTCAGCGGGAGGAAGCGGAGCAGTTAATGCAGCAAATTGGCTGATAGTGGTTTTTTTCAGCAGTGCACGCCGTTATTCGTATTATTCTATTTCTAGTGTTCGGGTTGTTTGTATCTTGGGGGGGCAACGCCATATTGGTGTTTGCCTCCTTTCTCATTGTAGGAAGCTATTTTTATCTGGGGCTTGAATATTATCATCGAGCGCGTCCAATGTTGTGGCGAATGCGCTGGTTTTTTCTGTCGATTTTTATAATCTACTTTTGGATGACTCCTGGGGAACCTATTGTTGGAGGCTTGGGTTATGCCTGGTTGCCAACATGGGAAGGTGTGGTGGGTGGCCTTCAGCGGGTGGTCGTCCTGGTGATGCTTGTGCTTGGCGTTCAGCTGTTGATCTTGACTACAAAACGCGATCAGTTAATCTCTGCAATTTACTGGCTCTTCTTTCCTCTTGGTTTGTTGGGTATTTCCAGGGAGCGCCTGGCGGTGAGGATTTTCCTGGTGCTGGAGTCTGTGGCTGAAGTGCAGGTATTGGCTGGGGAGGCCAGAGAGCGTTATTCGGTACAGTCATCGAAAGTGGTGGGATTGGCAAAATCGGTAGCAGATCTGATCTCTAATGTCGTGTTTCGGGCTCACGACCGGCGGCTTGTTACGGTTGATTTGAGCCTGGATGATGCCCCCCCTTCGTGGCAATGGAGTATCCCTCTGGCTTTATTCGTGTCGATGGTGTTAATAAATCTCCTAGCCTGAAGTTAGAGCTTTTCCCCTGAAAAACCGGGCTTCTATCAGCCTGCCTATTTATATCCTCTTTTTGCTACACCCAATTTTCTTTGAAATTGTGCCGTCTTCATGTGAGGTTTATTTCGAACTTTCTGTTCTATTTCGCATTTAGGTCGAAGCTCTCGTGGCGTATAAAGCAAGCAGGTAGTATGCTTGGTATACACATATAAATAAGTCGTAAAGACAGCAAAGGTGGAGCCATGTCGCAAGAGGATACCCGTTTTGTAAGTCGGTTAACCAAAGGTACGTTAGCGTTAATTTTGGCGGGAGGGCGAGGGACTCGCCTAAAGCAATTGACCACTTGGCGAGTCAAACCGGCGGTACCCTTTGGCGGAAAATTCAGGATAATCGATTTTCCTCTCTCCAACTGCATGAATTCCGGAATACGGCGTATCGGCGTTGTAACCCAATATAAATCACACTCGTTACTGCGTCATATACAGCAGGGTTGGGGTAATTTTCGTGGTGAATTTGGCGAGTTTGTTGAGGCGCTTCCGGCTCAGCAGCGAATAGATGAATCCAGTTGGTACACCGGTACCGCTGATGCTGTGTATCAGAATATCGATATCATTCGGGGGCATAACCCCGATTATGTGCTCGTCCTGGCGGGCGATCATATTTATAAAATGGACTATGGTCCGATGTTGGCTCAGCACGTGGAAAATGGTGCTGATATGACGATTGGTTGCCTTGAAGTACCGCTGGAAACGGCCAAGTCGTTTGGTGTGATGGGGGTAAATGAAAACAACCAAATCATCGGTTTTGAGGAAAAGCCATCGAACCCAACGCCTGTGCCAGGCAAGGATGGTGTGGCGCTGGCTTCGATGGGGATTTACGTATTCAACACAAAGTTTTTGTACGAACAGTTGATTCGTGATGCGGATACGCCCGCTTCCACTCACGATTTCGGAAACGATATTATTCCCAATGTGATCGATACGTACCGCGTTTTTTCCTACGCATTTAAAGACGTGCAAACCGGAAAGCAAAGTTACTGGCGCGATGTGGGGACGGTAGATGCGTTTTGGGCGGCAAACATAGAATTGGTTTCCATCACCCCCGATCTCAACCTATATGATAAGGACTGGCCTATTTGGACATACCAGGCGCAGCTTCCCCCCGCCAAATTTGTGTTTGATGATGAAGGCCGGCGTGGTCAGGCCATTGATTCCATGGTTTCCGGTGGCTGTCTTATTTCAGGCGCATTGGTGAAAAAATCACTGTTGTTTTCCAATGTGCGGGTTCACTCTTTTGCCCAGGTCGAGGATAGCGTTGTTTTGCCAAATGCAGAGATCGGTCGTCATTGCCGAATTAAAAAAGCAGTTATCGACAAGGGCTGCAAAATCCCGCCGGGCACTGTGATTGGCGAAGATCCGGTGGCGGATGCCGAGCGGTTTGAGGTGAGTGACGGTGGCGTCGTGTTGGTTACCCCCGAGATGCTGGGTCAAGAGCTTCACTATGTCCGATAGTTCCAGACTGAGGCTGGTGCTGTGTTGGCACATGCATCAGCCTAACTATTTTGATCCGGTTAAAAAACAGTACGACCTACCCTGGACTTACCTCCACGTTATTAAAGATTACGTGGATATGGTGGCTCATTTGGAGGCCGTGCCGGCGGCTCGTGTTGTTGTAAACTTCGCACCGATTCTGTTGGAACAAATTGACGATTACGCCCAGCAAGTTAATCGTTATCTCAATGCCGGAGACAGATTGCAGGATCCGCTGCTGGGCGCGTTGATCTCCCTCGACATGCCATCTGACCAAGGCCGGCGATTTGAGCTGGTCAAGGCTTGTTTACGAGTCAATCACGAGACGGTCATTCGGCGTTTTCCCCAATACCAGCTGTTGGCTGACATGGCAGCGCGGCTGTCTGATGCCAGTGATGAGTTTTTCTATCTAAGCGATCAGTATATTGCAGATCTTCTGGTCTGGTATCACTTGGGCTGGCTTGGTGAAACGGTTCGTCGTCGTGATGGTCGCGTGAAATCGTTGATGGAAAAAGCGCGTGGTTTTTCGTTTGATGATCGCGTCCTACTGCTTCAGATTATCAGTGAACAGCTCAGTGGCGTTTTGGCGCGCTATCGCAAGTTAGCGCAGCAGGGGCAGATTGAATTGTCGTTTACGCCCTATGCCCACCCCATTATGCCGTTGTTGCTTGACCTTGAAACAGCCCACGAGGCAATGCCTGATGCTCCGTTGCCGGAGGAGAAAGCCTACCCCGGTGGTGAGGAGAGGGTGCGTTGGCATATTCGCAAAGGGTTGGCGGTATTTGAGCAGCATTTTGGTTTTAAGCCACAGGGTTGTTGGCCGTCAGAAGGTTCGGTAAGTGATGAAACGCTAAGCGTGATGGCCGACGAAGGCATACGCTGGGCCGCCAGTGGTGAAAGTGTCATGCGTAACAGCCTGGCCCGGAAGGAGGTCCCCGCCGAGGTTGGCGAACACGGCTGTCTTCATCGCCCCTATTTGGTGGCCGACAAACGGATGAGCTGCTTTTTTCGGGATGACGGGCTTTCCGACCTGATTGGTTTTACCTACTCAGGCTGGCAGAGCGAGGATGCAGTGGGGAATTTAGTTCACCACCTGGAAAATATTCATGACGCCTGCGCCGGGAGTGAGGATACGGTTGTTTCCATCATTCTTGATGGCGAAAATGCCTGGGAATCCTACCCCGAAAACGCTTATGATTTTCTGAGTGCGCTGTATAAAAGACTATCTGCACACCCCGCCATTGAGATGACAACGTTTAGTGATTGTCTTGATGTGATTGCTCCCTCTCATGCGTTGCCCAAAGTGGTCGCGGGTAGTTGGGTCTACGGCACATTTTCCACCTGGATTGGTGAGAAAGACAAGAACCGCGGTTGGGATATGTTGATCGAAGCCAAGCAGGCCTACGATCGTGTGATGGCAGAAGCAGAGTTGCCCGAACAGGAGATGACGGCGCTGGAGCGTCAGTTGGCGGTGTGCGAAGGTTCGGACTGGTTTTGGTGGTTCGGTGATTACAATGCGACGGATGCTGTCAGCGATTTCGAGCGGCTTTACCGTATTCAGTTAACCACGCTCTATCGCATGTTAAAGCTGGAGCCCCCGGCTTATCTTTCTCAGACTTTTAGCTACGGTGGGGGTGATCCTGCCGTAAGTGGAACCATGCGCCAAGGCCAGGAGGCCCAGTGAGTAGTGATATTTGTCCGTGCCCGACGTGTGACCGTCGTGCAGCTGTTTTATTGCATCCCACCTCCTTGCCCGGTGGGCTGGGCAATGGTGACATAGGTTTCGAAGCTCATCGTTTTGTCGAGTTCCTGGCCAGTGCGGGCATGGCGGCCTGGCAGATGTTGCCGATTGCCCCGACCCACGGTGATCTTTCACCCTATACTGCCCTGTCTGTTCACGCCGGCAACCCTTCGCTTATCAGTTTGCAGTGGTTGGAAGCGCGTGGCTGGTTGCAGCCCGAAGAGGTGGTGGTTGAGGATCTCGCCAGCTACCGTCAGCAACGGCTGATCGCTGCGCGCGATGGTTTTCTGCTCCATATTTCCGACGATGATAAAGTCGCCTACGAACAGTTTCGAGCCAAGCACGACCATTGGTTGATTGATTACGCACTGTTTGAAGCCATCCGGAGGCATCAAGGTTGTCGTCACTGGCTTGATTGGCCTGAACCGTTGCGTGACCGGGAGCCTGCTGCTCTGCGTGAGATTCAGGCGTTGCTGTTTCATGAGACTGAACAGACGTGTTTCGAGCAGTTTGTCTTTTTCATGCAGTGGCGTGAACTGCACGATCACGCCCGCCATCACGGTGTAAAACTGTTTGGCGATGTACCGATTTTTGTGGCCCACGACAGTGCCGAGGTGTGGTGTCATCGCGAATATTTTACGCTGGACGAGCATGGGAATGCCCAGACGGTAGCAGGTGTCCCGCCCGATTACTTTTCTGAAACGGGTCAGCGGTGGGGCAATCCTCACTATCGCTGGGATCGAATGGAGGAGGATGGTTTCAAGTGGTGGAAGCAGCGTTTTGCTACCCAGCTGGAGATGTTCGACTGGTTGCGTATCGACCATTTTCGTGGCTTTGAAGCCTTTTGGGAAATTCCCGCCCACGAAGAGACGGCCATCAATGGCCGCTGGGTAAAAGCGCCTGGGGACGCCTTGTTTGCCGCCCTGCAAGAGGCCTTTGAGTCATTGCCGCTGGTGGCGGAGGATCTGGGTATTATCACCGATGAGGTCGATGCCCTCAGGAAAAAATATAACCTGCCAGGGATGAAGATATTGCAATTTGCCTTTGATGGGGACGCCACTAACCCCTATCTGCCACACAATCACAGTCTGGACTCGGTGGTCTATACCGGCACGCACGATAACAACACGACCCTGGGTTGGTACGACGAGTTGAACGAAAGTCAGAAAATGCGCATTGCCGAGTACTATGGCCACCCCGATGAGGTTATGCCCTGGCTACTGATTCGTAGCGCCTTCGCTTCCGTATCACGCCTGGCTGTCATCCCGATGCAGGATGTGCTGTGTCTGGGGGCTGAAGATCGAATGAATATCCCCGGTGTGGCTGAGGGTAACTGGCAGTGGCGCTTCAAATGGGAGCAGGTTGATGGAGGGCTTGCATCGCGCCTGCGCCAGCTGGTTGAGTTATATGGCCGGTGTTAGCGTCTTATGCCCGGAGAGAGAAAAGGCCGGGGCAGCCATACTGCTCCGGCCTTTTTTATTTAGCGCCTGGAGGCCACTTGAACAGTGTACTGTTCAATCAGCTGAAAATTGTAAACACGTTGCAGCGCCGCTTGCTGAGTTGAACCCTGGGAGCGGTAGTGATTGTAGAGGCCTTGCGATGTCTCATCCTGGGGCAGGAAGTTACTGTGACTCAAATCGCTAACCGCCTGAGACAGTTTTTGGCAGCGGTTTGTATGGAAGTTCCACAGCGTGGCCTCGGTGCCCTCCTGCATCATGGCAATAGCATTCATTTTGACGCCATCAAGATCGTTGTGACCAATTGGGTTGCAGGCCGCGGCGTTGAAAGAGAGGGTGAACAAGGCGGGAAGCAATGCCAGAACTGTTTTTGAACTGCGTTTCATAGCGAATCTCCATGCGGTTTGTCGATGTCAGCACCAGCCTGGTGGCCTGGGTTGTTTGCATCCTGCATGGCTAAATTGAGGTCAGCCTAACGTAACGTCCGTCGTGCTTTTTTTGTGCTGTTGTGAATTTGTTTGACCTGTTTGTGAACGGCCCGCTTGTGGGAATCTTTAGCGCGGCGTATTTCTCCCGAACTATTTTGCATATAACAGGCAATAAAAAAGCCGTGCCACAGAAGCAGCACGACTTTCTAAATATGGTACCGGAGGCCGGACTTGAACCGGCACGCTGTTGCCAGCATTGGATTTTGAATCCAACGTGTCTACCATTCCACCACTCCGGCAGAGAGCGAGTCATCAGGGATGATATTGAGTCGCCATGGCGACGAATATTGGGCCTGGTGGAAGCCCCGTTTCCCAAGAGCTGCGCATTATAACTCATTTGTTTGAAAGGACAAGTGGGGAGCCCCCGTACTCGCCCGCACCAACGTAACCTGATAACATCGCCCGCCATGCAACGTAGTGATTTTAATTATAAATTACCGCCCGAGCTGATTGCCCAGCAGCCGCTGGAGGTGCGATCCGCGAGCCGTTTACTGGTGATGGATGGTGCTCAAAAAACCTATGAAGATCGCCAGTTCAGCGACATCATCGAGTTTCTTAATCCGGGCGATGTTCTGGTGCTGAATGACACGCGCGTTATTCCTGCCCGCCTGCACGGCCAGAAGGAGACCGGCGGTAAAGTCGAGGTCCTGGTGGAGCGGGTTGTTTCGGACAAGACTGTCCACGCCCACCTGCGTGCCAGCAAAGCCCCCAAGGCCGGGGCGAGGTTGACGCTGGAGGGCGAGCTGGAGGTGCTGATGAAGGGGCGTCAAGGCGAGTTGTTCGAGTTGGAATTTCAGACTGATCGCAACGTGTTTGACGTCCTGGAGCAGTATGGGCACATCCCCTTGCCTCCCTATATACAGCGCCCTGACGAGTTGAGCGATCATCAGCGCTACCAAACCGTCTACGCCGACAAGCCCGGAGCCGTGGCAGCGCCAACAGCGGGTCTCCATTTCGATGAGGCGATATTTGAAGCGTTGCGTCGCAAGGGGGTGGAGACGGTTTTTGTCACGCTGCATGTGGGGGCCGGCACATTCCAGCCGGTGCGGGCGGATGATCTGAAAGATCATGTCATGCATGGCGAGTATGTTGATGTAAGCGAAGAGGTGTGTCAGAAAATTCGCCAAACCCGCAAAAACGGTGGCCGCGTGGTGGCGGTGGGCACCACCGCTGTGAGGAGCCTGGAGTCAGCTTCCCAGAGCGGTAAATTGATTCCCTATGCCGGGCAGACCAGGCTTTTTATTACACCGGGTTACACCTTCAAATCAGTGGACGTGTTGATTACCAATTTTCATCTGCCAGAGTCCACCTTGATGATGCTGGTTTCTGCCTTTGGGGGTTATGAGCATACAATGGCGACCTACAGGCATGCGGTGACCGAGCGTTACCGATTCTTCAGTTACGGTGATGCGATGTTGATCTTCCCCCAAAAGGGCGCTCGCGCATCCGATCTCAGCGAGTAGTTATTGATTCATGAAGTTTGAACACCTCTCCTCCGACGGTAAGGCGCGTCGGGGTCGATTGCTATTTGAGCGTGGCACAGTCGAAACCCCTGCATTTATGCCGGTAGGTACATACGGCACGGTAAAGGCCATGACGCCGGAGGAGATCAAGGACCTCGGGGCCCAGATTATTCTCGGCAACACCTTCCATTTGATGCTGCGCCCCGGCACAGAAATTATTCGCGAGCACGGAGATCTGCACGACTTCATGCACTGGGATGGCCCCATTCTGACCGATTCCGGGGGGTTTCAGGTGTTTAGCCTTGGGGATATGCGCAAGATCAGCGAAGCGGGTGTGGCGTTTCAGTCACCGGTGGATGGCAGTAAGGTTTTTCTCGATCCCGAACGCTCCATGGCCGTGCAGCGCCAATTGGGCGCTGATATCGTCATGATCTTTGATGAGTGCACACCCTATCCGGCGACGCAGAAAGAGGCGCGCGATTCGATGGAGTTGTCGCTGCGCTGGGCCAGTCGCTCGAAGGCCGCTCATGGCGATAACCCCGCAGCACTGTTCGGTATCGTCCAGGGGGGGATGTATCCGCCCCTGCGGCAAATTTCCCTCGATGGCCTGACCGATATCGGCTTTGATGGTTATGCCATTGGCGGTCTCTCCGTGGGCGAGACGGAGGAGGAGCGCATCATGATCCTCGATCAGCTGGAGCCCGCCATGCCAACCGACAAACCCCGCTACCTGATGGGGGTGGGCAAGCCGGAAGATATTGTCGAGGCGGTGCGCCGCGGTATCGATATGTTCGATTGTGTCATCCCGACCCGCAACGCACGTAATAGCCACTTGTTTACCCAGTTTGGTGACATCCGCATCCGCAACGCCAGGCACAAACACGATACCCGCCCCATTGACGCGTCGTGTGGTTGTTACACCTGCCGCCACTACAGTCGGGCTTATCTGCGCCATCTGGATAAATGCCATGAAATCCTGGGTGCGCGGCTGAATACCATTCATAACCTCTACTACTACCAGGTGCTGATGCAGGGGCTGCGCGACGCCATTGCCGCCGGGGCACTGGAGGCGTTCGTCAAAGAGTTTTACGAGAAGCGCGCCCAAAATGGTGAAGCTGTGTCATAATTGCGCGCTTTATGCTGGGGTGGTTGTCGAGTGAGATAGCCCCCGTTGGTCGTGTTTCATGTGGTCGAAATTTTCATTGAGGAAGGCAAAAAATGAGTTTCTTTATTTCTGATGCTGTGGCGCAGGATGCAGCAGGTGCTGCCGGTGATCCGGGTCTGGCCGGCTTCATTCCCCTGATTCTGATCTTTCTGGTTTTCTATTTTTTGCTGCTGCGGCCGCAGATCAAGCGCCAGAAAGAACACAAGAAAATGACTGAAACCTTGTCCAAACACGATGAGATCGTCACCAGTGGTGGCATTGCCGGTCGCATCACCAAGCTGGATGACAGTTTTGTGACCCTGCTGATCGCTGATGGCGTGCAGGTTCAGGTTCAGCGGACCGCCGTTGCTTCGCTGCTGCCCAAGGGTACGGTGAAAGTTGAGAAAGAAAACAAATCATCCTAACAGCGAAGTTTCGGGACGAAACCGGTCATGATTAATCAATACCCCTGGTGGAAGAATCTTCTCATCGTCGTCGTTGTGCTGGTCAGTGCCCTCTATGCACTGCCGAACCTCTATGGCGAAGATCCTGCGGTGCAGATCTCCTCAAATCGTGGTGTCAGCATCAATGACGCCACGGTCGAGACTGTGCGGGCAGAGCTCAAGCGCATCGGCATCGATGACAAGAGAATGGAGATGACTGACCGGGGGCTGATCGTGCGTTTCGCCAACACTGAAGATCAGCTCAGAGCCAGAGATAACCTGGAGAAGGTGTTGACCGAGGGTTATATTCTGGCTCTGAACCTGGCACCGGCGACGCCCGACTGGCTTCGGGCCATGGGTGGGCAGCCGATGTATCTGGGGCTGGATTTGCGCGGCGGGGTCCACTTCCTGATGGAGGTGGATACGGATGCCGCCGTGGCCATGGCCGAGGAGCGCTATGTCGGGGATTTCCGGATGTTGTTGCGGGGTGAGAAAATTCGTTACCTCACCATCAAGCGCAACCCCCAGGGGGGCGTGGATATTAAGTTCCGCACTGCTGACGTCAGGGCCAAAGCAGAAAACCTGATCCGCAAGGAGTATCGCGATCTGATCGTAGAGGAGAGTGAGGGCGGTAATGCCTACTTCCTCAAACTCAAGCTTGGTAAGGCTGAAATCCGTGAAACCCGCAGCTTCGCCGTGCAGCAGAACATCACCACTTTGCGTAATCGTGTCAACGAGCTGGGCGTGGCCGAGCCGTTGATCCAGCGTCAGGGTGAGAGTCGTATCGTCGTCCAGTTGCCCGGGGTGCAGGACACGGCACGCGCCAAGGAGATCCTGGGCGCGACAGCCACGCTGGAATATCGCATGGCCGATGAGTCTCATGACGTGCAGGATGCGATTAATGGTCGCGTGCCGGCGGGAACGCGGCTCTATAAAAAGCGTGAAGGCGGCTACGTGCTGCTGAAAAATCGCATTATTGTGACCGGCGATTCCATCGTCGATGCTCGCTCCGGCATCGATACCCAGGATGGCAGCCCCATGGTGACCGTGATTTTGGATGCCAAAGGCGCGAAGAAGATGCTCAACAACACCAAGGAGAATGTTGGCAAGTTGATGGCGGTTGTTTACATCGAGAACAAAATTGATACCAAGGTGGTTGATGGCGAGGTGGTTAAAACCAAACGGGTGGTGGAAGAGGTGATCAGTCTGGCGACCATCCGCGAACCATTTGGTAAGCGTTTCCAGACCACGGGCCTGGACAGCGCCGAAGAGGGGCGTGATCTGGCCCTGTTGCTGCGCGCCGGCGCGCTGTCCGCTCCTATCGAAATTATTGAAGAACGAACCGTGGGGCCAAGTTTGGGGCAAGACAATATCGACAAGGGCGTTAAGTCGGTCATTATCGGCTTCCTGCTGGTGTTGGTATTCATGGCGATTTACTACAAAGGGTTTGGCATGATGGCCAACGTGGCACTGGCGTTGAATCTCGTCATTATCATTGCGGTGCTCTCCATGTTGCAGGCCACACTGACGTTGCCGGGCATTGCCGGTATCGTCCTGACGGTGGGCATGGCGGTGGATGCCAACGTGCTGATCTTTGAGCGTATTCGCGAAGAACTGAAAAACGGCGTCACCCCGCAAGCGGCGATTAACTCCGGTTACGAGAAGGCGGCGGCCACCATCGTGGATGCCAATATCACCACTTTCATTGCGGCTATTGTGCTGTTTGCATTGGGAGCTGGCCCGGTAAAGGGCTTTGCTGTGACGTTGTCTATCGGTATTTTGGCCTCCATGTTCACCGCCATTATGGTGACGCGGGCACTGGCTAACGTAACGTACGGTGGCCGCCGTGTTAAGGCGCTGTCTATCTAGAGTGGCGGACGAGAACAGGAACAGGGTATACACCAATGCAACTGATTGATCCTAAAAATACTATCGATTTCATGAGCAAGCGGAAGCTGGCGATTTCGCTTTCCGTTATCTTGCTGCTCATCTCCATTGCCTCCCTGGCGACGCGGGGGTTGAACTTTGGCATCGATTTTACCGGTGGCACCTTGATTGAGCTGGGTTATCCGGCCTCGGCGGATCTCTCTGTTGTACGTCAGGAGCTGGATGATGCCGGTTTTAGTGGCGCAACCGTGCAGCACTTTGGTACCTCTCAGGATGTTTTGATTCGTCTTGCCCCAACGGGTGAAAGCTCTGCGGATCTGAGTACGCGAGTGCTGGATGCTCTGAATGATGACGGGAGCATCGAGCTGAGGCGGGTCGAATTTGTCGGGCCCCAGGTGGGTGACGAGCTGGCTGAAGACGGGGGCCTGGCTATGTTGGCCGCCCTGGCGGGTATTTTGATCTACGTTTATCTGCGGTTTGAAATTCGTTTTTCCCTCGGTGCGGTGATGGCCCTGGTGCACGATGTTGTGATCACGCTGGGCGTCTTTTCCGTGATGCAGCTGCCATTTGATCTGACAGTACTGGCAGCGGTGCTGGCCGTTATCGGTTATTCGTTAAACGACACCATCGTTGTTTACGACCGGATTCGGGAAAATTTCCGCAAAATGCGTAAAGGCACCTCGGAGCAGATCATCAACAGCTCCGTGACCCAAACTCTGTCGCGTACCATCATGACCTCGGTAACAACACTGTTGGTACTGATTGCACTCTTCAGCTTTGGGGGGGAGATTATTCATGCCTTCTCCCAGGCGTTGATTATTGGTGTGCTGGTGGGGACCTACTCTTCGATCTATGTCGCCAGTAGCTTGGCGTTGATCCTGGGTGTGAGCAAGGAAGATCTTATGCCGGTTGAGAAAGAGGGCGCTGATGCCGAGGAGGACGCGCTTCCGTAGCGCCAATCTGGCACGGCCCTGGAGGCACTGAAGATCAAGAGCCCGTCTGTTTAAGACGGGTTTTTTTGTGCCTCGCTGATATTTTTCTGATCGGACAAGGTGGAGTGCACCTCGATGCGGGAACGCCCCATCTGTTTGGCCCGGTACATGGCCATGTCGGCCCGGTTGAGTAGCTCGTCCTGGCTTTCGTCGGCGGTATAGAGCGCCACACCGGCAGAAAAACTGGGCATGGGAATCTCTTCGCCGTTATCCAGCGTACAGGTGCTCTCCTTGGCGATATAGCGAATCTTCTCCAGCGCCCTGAATGCGCCATCAATATCCGTGTTTGGCATCAGTACCGCAAACTCTTCACCGCCATAACGGGCTGTGGTGTCGTGGTGGCGGAATACGGACAGCATGTTCCTGGCGAAACACTGCAATACCGTGTCGCCTGCCGCGTGGCCGTGTTGGTCGTTGATGCGTTTGAATTTATCGAGATCGATGATGGCCAGGGCCAGAGGCGTTTTATAGCGCTGGCTTCTGGCAACCTCGTCCTCCAGGCGGCGGATAAAGGCGCGCCGATTCGGCAGTTCGGTGAGTTCATCGGTCAGGCTCAAGCGGTGCAGGTGGGTCAGCTCGTCGTCCAGGTGCTGGCTGGTGGATTCGAGCAGGTGCAGTTTGTTGTAGCTCTTGTCCAGCTTGGATACCAGGCTGTGGTGGCGTGTCAGCAGCTCGGTGCACTGTTTGATGTAGCCGTTGCGCAGTGCCTGCTCGGTGTCGTCGTCACTCTTGAAGGTGGTGAGGGTCTGCATCGTATCTTTGAGCAGGGCCGCCAGCTCATCGTTGATCTGCATGGAGGTGACAATTTCCTCCCCAAGCTGATTCTGAATGGTCTGGATCGAGTCCCGGGTTCTGTCGAGCTGGTTCTGGTAGATCAGGTCAATCTGCTGGCTCGGTCTGATGGTGTGCAGCTCGTTGGCCTCGTGGGGCTGTTCGTCATCTGCCCGTGTGGGCGGGGTGAGCGCCTGGGTGTTGTTTTGGGCCAGCAGCAAGGGGCTGATGGCCTGGGCGAGAAAATCGGGTTCCTGCTTTTCCGCCGGCTGCGGTTGAACCACGGTGCGGATCTGGCTGGTGAGCTGGTGCAGCTCCTCCGTGCTGATGCCCTCAACCAGGCTCAGCCGAATGAGCTGCAGCTCGATGCCCTGTTCCGAGCCCTCGGGGAAGTGGGAGGTGGCAATGTCCAGCAGCGCGTTGAGCAGGTCCATGTAGGCCTGCTCTGTCTTGGCCTTGCCCTGTTCCAGTTGCTCCAGATTGCGACGGATGTGGCTGTAGACCTTCTGCCCGGTGGGTGTGGCGGACAGCCCTTTGAGCAACTTCAGAATCCGGTTGCTGGCTGATATGGATGTCGATGGTGTCGTTGTTTCCGCCAATTTTAACGTCCTTGTTTCCCAAGTTCGTACGAAGGCCCCGGTTTCCCCTATTTGAGCACAAAAATCAAGGGAAAGCAGTTGCCGCTCTTTTCTTAACTTGATGGTGGGGTGTTCTGCTCCCCGGAGGGCCTTGCGTCTTATGGCGCAATAATCGACCGGGGAAAGGCGGACTATACCAGAATGCAGAAATTGGCGGAATCGGGTATCCTATGCGCCTTTTTCCAAATCGCAATATCTTAAACCGGAGTACTTGTTCAGCCATGTTTAGCAAAGAGATGACCATCGCGGGATTTGATGATGAATTGTGGGGCGCGATGGAGAAAGAACGTGTGCGTCAGGAAGAGCACATCGAGCTGATCGCCTCTGAAAACTACACCAGCCCCCGCGTGATGGAAGCTCAGGGTTCTGCCCTCACCAACAAATACGCTGAAGGCTACCCCGGCAAGCGCTATTACGGCGGTTGTGAATACGTTGATGTGGCCGAGCAATTGGCTATCGATCGTGTTAAAGAGCTGTTCGGGGCGGATTACGCCAATGTGCAGCCACACTCCGGTTCCCAGGCCAACGGTGCGGTCTACATGGCGCTGCTGCAACCCGGTGATACCGTGCTGGGGATGAGTCTGGCTCACGGCGGCCACCTGACTCATGGCTCTCATGTCAACTTCTCCGGCAAGACCTACCACGCCGTGCAGTACGGTCTGAATGAAGAGACCGGCGAGATCGACTACGAGGAAGTTGAGCGGTTGGCTCAGGAGCACAAGCCGAAGATGATTGTTGCCGGCTTTAGCGCCTACTCGCGGGTGGTGGACTGGCAGCGTTTTCGTGACATCGCCGACGCCGTGGGCGCCTACCTGCTGGTGGATATGGCCCACGTTGCCGGCCTGGTGGCGGCGGGTATCTACCCCAGCCCGGTACAGATTGCCGATGTGACCACCTCCACGACGCACAAGACCCTGCGGGGTCCTCGTGGCGGCATTATTCTCGCCAGGTCCAATCCCGAGATCGAGAAAAAACTCAATTCCGCCATTTTTCCCGGCATTCAGGGCGGGCCGCTGATGCACGTTATCGCCGCCAAAGCCGTGGCTTTCAAAGAGGCTCTGCTGCCTGAGTTTGCAGAGTATCAAAAACAGGTGGTCGCCAATGCAAAGGCCATGGCTGAGGTCTTTGTTGAGCGCGGCTACGACGTGGTCTCCGGTGGTACGGATGACCACCTTTTTCTGGTCAGCTTCATCAAGCAGGGGCTGACAGGCAAAGCGGTGGATGCCTGGTTGGGGGCGGCCCATATCACAGTCAATAAAAATGCCGTGCCCAACGATCCGCAGTCTCCGTTTGTGACCTCCGGTATTCGCATCGGCACGCCCGCCATCACCAGTCGTGATTTTGGTGTGGCGGAGTGCCGTGATCTGGCGACCTGGATCTGTGACATCATCGATTCCAAAGGGGATGAGAAGGTGATTGCCGAGGTTAAAGGCAAAGGTGCCGAAGTCTGCAAGCGGTTACCTGTCTACGCCTGATTGCAGCGTCGGAAACGCCGCGCGCTGTTGGCTGAGCGCGGCGCTCTGCTCAGAAATTTGTCTGGCTTTATTGGGGAAACACCATGCGTTGCCCATTTTGCGGTGCCGATGAGACCAAGGTGATCGACTCCCGCCTCGCCAACGAGGGGGACAGCGTGCGTCGGCGGCGCAAGTGCCTGAGCTGTAGTGAGCGCTTTACCACCTTTGAAACCGCAGAGCTGGCGTTGCCCCGATTAGTGAAGCAGGACGGCTCGCGCGAACCCTTTAATGAAGAGAAGATGCGGGCCGGCATGATGCGGGCGCTGGAGAAACGCCCTGTCGATACCGAAGCAGTAGAGGCCGCCATCAACCGCATCAAAAGCCAGCTACGGGCCACGGGTGAGCGCGAAATCGACTCCCGTCAGGTGGGCGAACGGGTAATGGATGCCCTGGCGGAGCTGGATCAGGTGGCCTATATTCGTTTCGCCTCGGTCTATCGCAGCTTTGAAGACGTGAGTGCCTTTCGCGAGGTGATCGATCGGCTTGAGAACGAACCCCCGGCGCGGCTTAAAAAGCAGCAGATTTCCCTCCTGCCCGGTGATGCCCGGCCTGATGATGCCAGCCCCGATGATGGCGGCAGAGAGAAAGAGTAACTCCGGTTTGGCCACCATTCCAACTATGTCAGGTACCCCAACTCATTGATGTCTACCTTTACTGCGGATGACCATCGTTTCATGGCGCGAGCCATCCAGCTGGCTGAGCGTGGGCGCTATACCACTGACCCCAACCCGCGGGTCGGGTGCGTCATCGTTCGCAACGGTGAAATTATCGGTGAGGGTTGGCATGTAGCGGCAGGGGAGCCCCATGCCGAGGTTCATGCACTGCGCCAGGCCGGTGAACAGGCCCAGGGGGCCACCGCCTACGTCACGCTGGAACCTTGTAGCCACCATGGGCGTACGCCGCCTTGCGCCCAGGCGTTGGTAAAGGCGCGCGTGGCGCGTGTGATGGTGGCGATAAAAGACCCCTTTCCCCGGGTGGCCAGCCGGGGCATGGCGCAGTTACAGGCGGCGGGCATTGAGGTGGCTTGCGGATTGATGGGGGAGCAGGCTGAAGCGCTAAACCCCGGTTTTCTCCGCCGCCAGCGACAAGGGCGTCCCTACGTACGCTGCAAAATTGCCATGAGTCTGGACGGTCGCACCGCCATGGCGTCAGGGGAGAGCAAGTGGATTACCTCTCCCCAGGCGCGTCAGGATGTGCAGCGCCTGCGGGCCCGCAGTTCGGCGATTGTGACCGGCATCGGTACGGTGCTGGCGGACGATCCGCAAATGAATGTCCGTCTCGACGAGGCGGTTAAACAGCCCGTGCGGGTGGTGCTGGACAGCCAGTTGCGCTTCCCCCTGACGGCCAAAATGCTGACGGATGGCGGGGAGGTGTGGATCGCTACCGAGAAGGGGCACAGCGGTCAGCAGGAGCGTCTGCGTCTGGCCGGCGCGGAGATTATCGACCTCCCCCCCCGGCGCGGCAGTATGGCGGGGCTGGATCTTGATGCCCTGCTGGTGGCGCTGGCGGATAAGTCGATCAACGAGGTGTTGGTCGAGGCCGGGCCGACCCTCAGTGGTGCCATGGTGGCCGCCGGGCTGGTGGATGAACTGGTGATCTACATGGCACCTCATCTGATGGGCAGTGAGGCGCGTGGGCTGCTTCATCTGCCGGGTCTGACCACCATGGCGCAGCGTATTGCCCTCGATATCCGTGACATCCGCAGTGTCGGGCCGGATATCCGTCTCACTGCACGACTGCAATCAACCTAACGGCAGAGCTATGTTTACAGGAATTATCGAAGCCTCCGGCACCATTGCCGACATTAGCCGCAACGCGGGCGACTGGCGCATTCGGGTCAACGTGGGTGGACTGGATATGTCAGACGTGCAGTTGGGGGACAGTATCGCCACAGATGGCGTCTGCCTTACCGTGGTGCAGTTTGACCCGCACTCCATCGCCATGGACGTCTCCGCCGAAACACTGAGTAAAACCTCTCTCGGGGAGTTCAGCGTGGGGCGGCAGGTGAACCTGGAAAAGGCCCTGACGCCCACGACCCGTTTGGGCGGGCACCTGGTCAGTGGCCATGTGGATGGCATCGGCATCGTCGAGTGCCGCGAACCGGTGGGTGACTCCATTCACTTTCGTGTGCGGGTGCCTGATGAGCTGGCCAGGTATATTGCCCATAAAGGGTCTGTCTGTGTCGATGGTGTGAGCCTGACGGTGAACGCTGTCGATGGGGCGGTGTTTGATCTCAATATAATCCCCCACACGGCGCAGATCACCACCATAGAGAGCTACCAGGTGGGTCGCAAGGTCAATATCGAGGTGGATCTGATTGCCCGCTATCTGGAGCGGTTGCTGCTGGGAGATGAGGCGGCCCGGAGCCAACATGGCAACATCGATCTGGCTTTTTTGGCGACCAACGGATTTCTGAAATAGTGCCCCGAACCGGAGAGTTGCGCGTTCAAACAATATGAATAGTCCCGAAGAAATTATTGAAGACATCCGCCAGGGCAAAATGGTGATTTTGATGGACGATGAGGATCGCGAGAACGAGGGCGATCTCATCATGGCAGCGGAGCGGGTGACGCCCGAGGCGATCAACTTCATGGCCCGTTACGCCCGCGGGCTGATCTGCCTGCCGCTGACCCGGGAGCGCTGCGAGCAGCTGCGTCTGCCGCTGATGGTCACCACCACCGGCGACAAACACGCCACCAACTTCACCGTCTCCATTGAGGCGGCAGAGGGGGTGACCACCGGCATTTCGGCGGCTGATCGTGCAGCGACCGTGCTGGCCGCGGTGAAGGCCGACGCCCGGCCGGAAGATATCGTCCAGCCCGGTCATATTTTCCCCCTCATGGCGCAAGAGGGCGGCGTCCTGGCGCGGGCCGGACACACAGAAGCGGGGTGCGACCTGGCGCGTCTGGCGGGCTTCGAGCCGGCCTCGGTGATTGTTGAAATCCTCAACGACGACGGCTCCATGGCGCGGCGGCCGCAGCTGGAAGTCTTTGCCAAACAGCACCACCTGAAACTCGGTACCGTGGCTGATCTGATCCGCTATCGCCGCCAAAACGAGAAAACGGTGGAGCGCGTGGCCGAGTGCCAGTTGCCTACCGAGTATGGTGAGTTTCACCTGGTGGCCTATCAGGACAGCATCGAAAAGCTGCTCCACCTGGCGTTGGTGAAGGGGACCATCGATGCCGATACGCCGACACTGGTGCGAGTCCACCTGGCCGATACCTTTACCGACCTGTTCGGCGCCAAGCGGGACGATTGCGGTATGCCATTGAAAGCGGCCATGGCCCGCCTGGCGGCAGAGAAATCCGCTGTGACCGTATTATTGCAACACCAGGAGCCCCCGGCGGAAATTGTACGCCGTATTCGCGACTACCAGCTTCAGGATCGCGGCGTGAATCTGCCCAGGCCCGAGCCCAGTGAGGACTTGAGAACCTACGGTGCCGGGGCGCAGATACTGGCTGATCTGGGGGTGAAGAAGATGCGGGTCATGGGGGCTCCGCGCAAGCTCCACGGCCTGTCCGGTTTTGATCTCGAAGTAGTGGAATATGTGTAGCGCGGTTACAATAGCGGCCAATTGTGATGCCGATGAATTAAAGGATATGTTCGATGACTGATGTCACTCGTATAGAAGGTGATTTTAATGCCACAGGTAGACGTTTTGCGATCATCGCCGGGCGTTTTAACAGCTTCGTTGTCGACCACCTGGTCAGCGGCGCCATCGACTGCATCGTCCGGCACGGTGGTCGCGTCGATGATATCGACGTTTTCTATGCCCCCGGCGCCTACGAACTGCCGCTGCTGGCCAAGCGCGTTGCGGCGAAAAAAGCCCACCACGCCGTGATCGCCCTCGGTGCCGTCATCCGCGGTGGTACGCCCCATTTTGATTATGTCGCAGGGGAATGCACCAAGGGGCTGGCCAGCGTCAGCCTGGAGCACGACCTGCCCATCGCCTTCGGTGTCCTGACGGTCGATACCATCGAGCAGGCCATTGAGCGGGCCGGCACCAAGGCGGGCAACAAAGGGGTGGAGGCCACGCTCTCGGCCATTGAGATGGTCAGCCTGCTGGACAACATCGACAAGATGTAAGGGCACCTCTATTAACTCTGGGTGCGGCAGATTGAATCCCAAATTCGTTACATCCAGGCGCAAATTGCGGGTAATAGCGGGACTATTGCCAAAATTTGCAACGCCGATGTGGCGGATTTGGGGTTTAAGATGCCCATTCATGAATTAATAGAGGTGCCCGTAAATCGCGCAGCGCCGAACGGGCGTTGTGTGCCAGTTGTTATTTCGTTCTTTAATACTAGGAGAGTCCTTTGAGTCGGGCACGTTCCAAAGCACGCAATTGTGCTGTTCAGTCGCTGTATGAGTGGCAGATAAGCGGCAACAATGTGGAAGAGATTTTCAAGCAGTTCCTGGTGGAGCGCAATACCACCAAATTTGATACCGAGTATTTCAAAGAACTCCTGTTTGGCGTGGTTGAAAACCTCGTCCAGTTGGATGAACAGGTGCAGCCCTACCTCGATCGTCCCATGGAAGAGGTTGACCCCGTTGAGCGTGCCGTATTGCGTCTGGGCGCCTTTGAGCTGATCCACAAACCCGAAGTTCCCTACCGCGTCGCCATTAACGAAGCCGTTGAAGCGGCCAAGCTGTTTGGTGCCGACCAGGGTCATAAATACGTCAATGGTGTGCTGGACCGGGTGGCACAGCAGGCGCGTGAGGTCGAGATTAAAAAGCGTCGCTAATACCCGGGGGCAGGCTTCTGGCCTGTCTTCTGTTTCCGTCCGTGCCCGTTTCAGGGCGCTTGTTTGAGCTCGCTGGCCAGCGCCTCTTCATCAAATTGACACCCCAGTTGCGCCACAATACTGCGCAGGTCTTTTTCACCATTGGCCAAACAACTGGTTGCGCCGGGGGAGGGCGTCATGTTGAAGATAATGCCGTTGCCCGGGTTGATTTTTGCCTCGCCCAGGTGGAGTCTGGCGTTGTTTTTATCGATCATTACCGGGCGCACGCCGCCGATGCCTTTGGCAAAGCTGAGGTCGGACAGTGACATGGTGGGGATGATTTTACGGGCGTCGCTGAGGAACAGGCGCTGGCGGATGTAGGGGATCTCAAAGAGGATGTTTTTGATCATGTAGTTGCGCACATCAGCGACGCTCAGCAGGTCGAACATCGTTTTCCTGACCCCCTTGTCGAAACTGAATGTTCTGAAAAAATCGGGGATGCTTTTGTAGTTGTATCGCTCCAGCATCGGCAGCATCAGTGCGGTGGGGCCAAAGCGGGTTTTGCCATCGACCAGAATGTCCGGGTCACCGTGAATGGCCGCAAAGGGGAGTTTGTCATTTTGTACGGTATAGACCTTGCCTCTGAGCAGATTCGGGGTGAAGTAAAAGCTGCCGGCGATGGGCAGGCAGGCATACTCCTGGCCATAACCCATAGCCTGAGCAAAGAGCAGGCTGTGGCCCCCGGCGGAGACGACGACATTGCGGGCCTGAAGCGTCTCCTTATCGGTGTCGATACGAAAGCCCCCGGC
>JALTMR010000525.1 GCA_027001525.1 Gammaproteobacteria bacterium | reverse complement strand
TGGATGGCGCGCCATTTTTGGGCAACCATGAAACCATTGGCGATGCGTTTATCCAGGCCGCCAGAAATGCTCCGGCACCGGGGGCCTACATCCTCTTTGGCGATGAACCCTCCGATGACCGCATCTTTTACCTCGATATTCCCAGCCCGGTTTTTACCATTCCCCTGGGCCATGACAATACCTTTACCAAACACGAATACAGCGCCCTGGCTGAAAAGACCGGCGGCAAGATGTTGCAGCTGGAACTGAGATAGCGTCGAGCGGACTCAGCGCTGCCGGCAATGGCGCAGCAACTGATCCAGCATCGCCTCCGCCTGGCCGAGGTAGCCGCTGCCGAACAGGTTCAGATGGTTCAGAATGTGGTAGAGGTTGTAGAGGGTTTTGCGCTGCTCGTAGCCGGGGTGGAGCGGGTAGGCGGCCTGATAGGCCTGGTAGAACGCCGGAGTAAAGCCGCCAAACAGCTCCGTCATCGCCAGATCCGTTTCGCGGTCCCCAAAGTAGATGGCCGGATCAAATACCACGGGCGTCCCGTCATCGGTAATGGCGTAGTTGCCTGACCAGAGATCGCCGTGCAGCAGCGACGGGGTGGGCGAATAGTCCTGAAAAAAGAGGTGGATATGGGCGATGAGTTGGTCACCCTTTTTTTGCAGCGATGAGCCGTAACCTCGTTGAGCTGCCAGCGCCAGTTGAAAGCCCAGCCGGTGTTGAGACCAGAAATCGCTCCACTGATCCGATTGCTCGTTGTGCTGGGGCGTGGCGCCGATGGTATTGTCCCGGTGCCAGCCAAAACGGCTGTGGCTGCGGCGGTGCATTTGCGCCAGATCCCGCCCCAGTTGCGCCATGGCCTGGGGCGTGCTCCGGCCCAGTGTCAGGTGCTCCAGTATCAGGTAGGTCTGCTCCCCCGCTGTGCCGCAACTGATGACGCGGGGGGTTCGAATCGAGCCGCTGTGGTGGATCTCCCTCAGCCCCTCGGCCTCCGCCTCGAACATGGCAAGTTGTCGGGCCTGATTCAGTTTGACGAAATAGCGGCGCCCATCCTGCCCCTCCAGACGATACGCGTCGTTGATACAGCCGCCGCCAACGGCAGTATGCCGGGCGATGGTGAACGGGTTCTTTGTAGTCTGGCTGATGACTTCGGCGAGGTTGTTCCACGGTGACATGGGCTGGCTCTCTGCGCTGGGAAAAGCAGAGTGTAGCGCGATAGAGCGGTAAACAGAGGCCCATCTCCGGCTGAGGGAGATGGGCCTGTATCGTGCGGTCTGGGAAGGCCCCTGAGGGCGAGTGTTCAGCCGGCTGCTGAAGCGTTACTCCGGTGGCACCAACGTTGACGATCGCTTAACTGCTCAGGCGCTCTTTTTTTGCTGTGTCAGCCGATCGGCCTTCTCGTCGATGGAGGCCAGCAGTGTGTTGAACGCCGCTTCAAACGTTTTCACGCCGTCGCGTTCCAGCGTCAGGGTGGCCGCCTTGAGATCGATGCCCAGCTTCTCCAGCTGCTCCAGTCGTGTCACCGCATCCTCCAGCCCCCGGCCCAGCGAGGCTGCGGGAGTGCCGTGATCCTTAAAGGCCTGGTAGGTGGCGGGAGGAACGGTGTTGACGGTGTGGTCACCAATCAGCTCATCAACATAGAGCACATCGCTGTAGCTGGGGTCTTTCACCCCGGTGCTGGCCCATAGCAGGCGTTGCGGTTGGGCTCCGGCAGCTTCCAGATCGGCAAATTCCTGGGTGTAGAGCTGCTGGTAAAGGCTGTAGGCCAACTTGGCGTTGGCGATGGCGATGTGGCCGGTGAGTTTTTCAATAATGGATTTGTCGAGGTCATTGGCGGTGGCCCATTTCTCATGCAGCTGCTTGTCGATGGCGGCATCGACGCGGCTGATGAAAAAGCTGGCAACGGAAGCGATGCGGTCCAGCGGTAGCCCTTTTTCCAGGCGCTGGCGCAGGCCGCCAAGATAGGCTCGGGCCACTTCTTCATAGCGCTCCACGGAGAAGAGCAGGGTGGCGTTGATGCTGATGCCGGCGGCGGTCAGTGCCTCAATGGCGGGCAGGCCCTCTTTGGTGGCCGGTACTTTGATCATCAGATTGGGGCGGTTGACCCGTTTGGCCAGCTGCTGAGCCTCCGCAATGGTGCCCTCGGTGTCGTAGGCCAGGTCGGGGGAGACCTCCAGGCTGACGTAGCCGTCCTCGGCGTCGCTGGCGTCGTAGACGGGCCGCAACTGGTCCGCCGCCTGTTGAATATCCTCTATGGCCAGGCTGAAAAACAGGGCCCGGCTGTCGGGGCGGGGGCCGCTGCTGAGGTGGTGTTGCAGCGGCGCGTCGTAATCGCTGCTGCCGTTGATCGCTTTTTCAAAAATCGAGGGGTTGGATGTGATGCCCCGCAGATCGTCTTCTGCAATCAGCTGCGCCAGTTCCTTGCCCTCTCCCAGCATTGAACGCTGAATGTTGTCGTACCAGATGCTTTGGCCAAAATCGCGTAGGCGGCGGATTGGGTTCATTTTTTTCTCTCCCTGTGTGTACATAGTGTGTACATGGCTGACGATAAGAACAGTCGGATGGTTTCCGGTAGGGATATATCGGAGCATGGCGATGAAACTTGATCATCGCACGAATATCCCCCCCTCCTGCTGTTCAGTGTAGAGAAAGAAGGGGGAGACCACATCAGTAGCTTTCCCGCCGCAGATTCAATTTGAGTCTGACAGGCTCCTAGCGCTGCCGCCAGCGCAGGGTCAGGCGATGCAGTACCACATCGACCCGGCCCCAAAACCACTCCAGCGCCCGGCGATACCAGGGCCGCTGTTGCCAACGGGCGAGGTCGATCTCCTGGCACTGTTGAAGGTCGTTGAGGAAGATGGCTTTCATCTTCTCCATGACCTGCTGATCTTCGATCTCCTGGTTGGCTTCGAGATTCCACATCAGGTTCCAGCGGTCGACATTGCTGGAGCCGATGGCGCACCAGTGGTCACTGAGGTAGACCTTGGCGTGGGTGAAGCTCGGTTGATACTCGTAGATGCGCACGCCGTGGCGCAGCAGACTGTAATAGAAGCGGCGGCCGGCGTGGCGTACGGCGGGGTGGTCGGTGTGCGGGCCGGGCAACATCAGTCGCACGTCGACACCGCGTTTGGCTGCGCGGGAGAGGCTGCGGCGGATTTTCCACGAGGGAACAAAGTAGGCGGTGCTGCACCAGACCCAGTGCTCAGCGCTGCGAATGTGTTTGATCAGGGACCGCTTGATCTCCTGCCGGTTGGACATCTGTGAGATGGTGACACGCCCCAGCTGGTTCGCCGCCGCCGGGCGGGTGTGGTCTTCGCGCAGCAGAGCCTGCAGCGCCGGCTGCGGCGTGGGCCAGGTCTCTACAAACAGGGTGAGCCAGTCCTGAATGCAGGGGCCTTGAATTTTGACCATGATTTCATGCCAGGCCCTCTCTTTGGTCACGCGGGGGTCGAACTCATCCACCAGACCGGTGCCGCCAACGAAGGCCACACGGCCATCGACCACGAGCAGCTTGCGGTGGTCCCGAAACAGTGAACGCCGCAACTCCCCGTAGCGTAAGGGGTTGTAAAACTGGACTCTGATGTGGGGATGTTCAAGGCGGCGCAGGTCGGTTTGGGTCAGTTTTCTGGCACCAAAGTCATCCAAAAGCAGATAGCACTGCACCCCCCGGCTGGCCGCCTGGGTGATTTTGTCGATGAAGCGGGTCATGATTTGGCCCGACCGCGCCAGGTACATCTCCAGTGCTACAAAGTGCTGTGCCTGCTCAATGGCGGCCAGCATGGCGGGGAAGAACTGATCGCCGTTGACCAGCGGTTCAAAGTGATGCCCGCAGCGCCAGGGGAAGCGAAATTTGCTTTTCGGGGTTGGTGTCATAGCGGTCTGGAATTATGCCCATCTGCTCTATAATAAAAAGCCCAACGGCGGGTTCAACGAGAGTAGACTAGCGACCACTATGGGGTGGTGTATCGCCCGCTCCTGCCATCATCCAACATCAATTACCAATTCGAATCCTATGCTACAGATTATCGAAGCCTTGTGGAAAGTGTGTCTGATGCGCGTGGCGCCCCAGGACCTGCCCTCCTCCAAATTTCTGCTCTGGGCCGCTGCGGCTGCCTATGCCCTGATTGGTTCGCTGATCAGCCTGTTAACGCTCGGGCCCATTGCCGCCGTCCTGTCCGCTGTGGTGGATACCGGGGTATTGCTGGGGTTGACGATGCTGGTGCTGTGGATCAAGGACACCGGCGAGCGCTACACCCAGACGGCCACGGCTCTGGCAGGCAGTGGAGCCATTCTGATGGGCATTGCGCTGCCGTTGCTGATTTTGCAGGCAAAGCTGGGGGTGGACGGTAACACGCTGCCCTCGCTGCTGGTGCTGGTGCTGATGGTGTGGAATTTAAATGTGGTTGGCCATATTTTGCGCCATGCGCTGGATACCAAGTTTTTTGTCGGTCTGTTGCTCTCTGTGGTCTATCTCTACGTCTCCATCAGCGTTTTCAGAGCCTTCTTCTCCCAATACGCCACCGTTGCGGCCAGTTAAATCATGCGGATACACATTCTCGGCATTTGCGGCACCTTTATGGGGGGCGTGGCCTTGCTAGCTCGCCAGATGGGCTACGAGGTCACGGGGTCGGATGCCAACGTCTACCCGCCCATGAGCACCCAGCTCGAAGCGGAGGGCATTACGCTGCATGAGGGCTATGATCCGGCACCGCTGGATCCGGCTCCCGATCTGGTGGTGATCGGCAACGCCATGTCGCGGGGCAACCCGGCGGTGGAGTATGTGCTCGACCGGGGTCTGCCCTATGCCTCGGGCCCCCAGTTTCTGGCGGACCACGTACTGCGTGATCGCTGGGTGTTGGCGGTGGCCGGCACCCACGGCAAGACCACCACCAGCGCCATGGTGGCCTGGATACTGGAGTACGCCAAGCTCAAGCCCGGTTTTCTCATCGGCGGTGTGCCGGCTAACTTCGGTCTCTCGGCCCGATTGGGGGACGCCCCCTTTTTCGTCGTTGAAGCGGATGAGTACGACACCGCCTTCTTCGACAAGCGTTCCAAGTTCGTCCACTACCGCCCGCGCACCGCAGTGCTCAATAACCTAGAATTTGATCATGCCGATATTTTTGCCGACCTGGACGAGATCAAGCGCCAGTTTCACCACCTGGTGCGCACCATTCCCGGCAACGGTCTGATCATCGCGCCACAAGCTGATGCCCACCTTGCAGATGTGCTGCAACAGGGGTGCTGGACGCCGGTGGAGCATATCGTCCCGGGTGAGCCACAACCTCGCAGCTGGTCGGCGCAGGATATTGCCGCCGACGGCAGCGTTTTCAGCGTCTATTGGGGCGACCAGCACGTCGGTGATGTGCACTGGTCGCTGATGGGTATGCACAATGTTAGTAACGCCCTGGCCGCCATCGCGGCCGCCCGGCACGCCGGGGTCATTGCTGCCGAGGCGGTGGCGGCACTGAGTAGTTTCGAAAGTGTTAAACGGCGTATGGAGGTGCGCGGCGTGGTCAACGGCGTGACCGTCTACGACGACTTTGCCCACCACCCCACGGCCATCCGCCTGACCCTGGAGGGATTGCGCCAGCGGGTTGGCCGCGCCAATATCATCGCCATTGTGGAGCCTCGTTCCAACACCATGCGGCTGGGGGTGCACGAGCAGACACTGGCTCCATCGCTGGCGCGGGCCGACCAGGTGGTGCTGTTCCAGCCGCCGGACATCGCCTGTGACCTTGGCGCCATTGCCAGTGCAATCGGTCCCCAGGCTCAGGTGATGGAGGATGTGGAAAATATCGTCTCCTTCGTGCGCGGCTACGCCCGTTCCGGTGATCATGTGCTGGTGATGAGCAACGGCGGCTTTGGTGGCATTCACCAGCGACTACTGGAGGCACTCGATGATCAGCGATAGCCGCAACAGCGTTGCTCTGGCGATGACGGGGGCCTCGGGTGCGGCCTATGGCCTGCGGCTGTTGCAGTGCCTGTTGCGGGCGGGGGAGCGGGTGCATCTCATGCTCTCCAAGCCGGCACAGGTGGTGATTGCCATGGAGACCGGGATCAAACTCTCCGGCACGCCGCAGGAGATGGAGGCCCAGCTTGGCGCGCTCTACGATGCCCGGGCGGGGCAACTGCGGGTGTGGGGCCAGGCCCAGTGGTCCTCGCCGGTCGCCAGCGGTTCGGGTGCTCCCCGGGCCATGGTGGTCTGTCCCTGTACCAGCGCCATGCTCAGCGCCGTGGCCCACGGTGGCAGCAGTGATCTGATGGAACGCGCCGCCGATGTGGCGATCAAGGAGCAACGCAAGCTGATCCTGGTGCATCGTGAGACGCCCGTGTCGGCGATTCATCTGGAAAATGCGTTGAAACTTGCCCGCCTCGGTGTGACCCTGCTGCCGGCCAATCCGGGTTTTTACCAGAATCCGAAAAGCATCGATGATCTGGTCGATTTTGTGGTGGCACGTATTCTCGACCACCTCGATATAGACCACCAGTTACTGCCGCGTTGGGGCAGTGGCGGCGAAGAATAATCCACAGAGGTAACAGAGCATGGCTGTCCTGATTGTATTGATGCTGGTGACGATTCTCAGCGCCTTTATCTGCTACTACATCGCCTGGCGCAAGGGGCTGAACCAGGCCCTGTGGACGGCGTTGGGCGCAGCCCTCGGGCCACTGGGGATTGCCCTGGTTTTGTTGGCCAGGGCAAAAACCAAGGCGCTTTAACCGCGGTGTCTGCCCCGACTGCCAAGCCAGATCCCAGGCGCTGCCCGTTGTGTGGTCAGGCCAACCAATGTGGCGCGACTCGTGATGATAGCCGTGGCTGCTGGTGCCAGAGTCTCTCCATTCCCGCCGCCTTGTTGGCGCAGTTGCCCCCCGGGACTAGAGACAAGGCGTGCATCTGCCGATCATGTATTGACGCGTTTTCGGTGCAGCCCCGGCAGGAGTGAAAGACAGGGCGGCAGGCCCCATCCCGTAGCGGGTGATCCACATTCAACGATGCCGTTAAAATAGCGTGTCGATCACCATCCAGGCAGCGGCCCATAGCGCCCCCAGGCTGAGCAGCAATACCGCGCCGGCAGCACAATCCTTGACCAGGCCGATGGCTGGGTGTTGCTCCGGGTGGAGGTGGTCGGCCAGGTGTTCCAGCGCCGTGTTGAATAGTTCAGCGGCCAGCACCAGCACCACCATGATCCCCACCACAGCCCACCATAGCGGCTGGGGTTGCAGCCAGAGCATCAATGGCACCAGGGCCAGGGCGATATAGGCCTGGCTTCTGAGGCTGCGTTCGTGCCGCCAGGCGCTGCGGATGCCATGCAGAGCAAAGCCCAGGCGAGTAGTAAAGTCACTGTTTTTCATCAATTCTGATCCACCCCTGGGCCTGCTGGGGACGCCGCCCACAGCAGTAACACCTCTCCCTGCCACCGCTGTTGCTCCGGCAGCGCTGACGCCGGCCGCATTCGCAGCGCCGTATGAATGGTGGCGGGCAGGCGCGGCAGCAGCTGGGTGATGGGCTGGTCAAAGTCATCTCCCACCCTTGGCACACTGAGCAGGGGCAGCGACATGGAGTGAACCTCCCCGATGTAACCCAGCCACAGCGGTGTTGTTGCACCGTTCTGCGTCATGCCTGACAACAAGATATCGGCGTGCCAGAGGCGTATGAGCAGGCCCTGGTCGGCGGAGATCATCTGCCAGGCCTGGTGGCGGCCATCGTGCGCCTGTGGCAGCAATGGCTGGTCGGCAAGGCTGGCATCGGGCCGCAGCCAGCTCAGGGCGCTGCGCAAGGTGAGTGGCGGTGGCGTCTGCCAGCCTTGCTGGCGCAGTGTTTGCTCCAGCCTGTTCAGCGAGCCGGCCCACTGCAGGTTAAAGGGCTGCATTTCGACGCCCCGTGTGTCGATACGGCGGTCGGGTAGCGTGCGCCAGCCTGTTTCCTGCCACTGGGCGGCACTCATCTGGTTGACCTCATAGCGCGGTGCGTAGCGGCTGAAGTTGGTGTCGTAAGTGGTGGTGATGTGCCAGCCACCGACGCCAAGCAGAAGCACCGCAGGCACGGCAATCAGGCCGGAGAGGGGAATGGCGGGCGAGGCGTGGCGGCGAAAGGCGACTCCCAGGATGACGACCCAGATCAGCCCGATGAGCAGCCCGCCAACTACATCAGACAGCCAGTGAGCGCCGAGGTAGAGGCGGGAGAAGGCGATAAGGAGAATGAACCCCCAGGCGGTGGCGTAGACCAGCCAGCGCCATCGCTGCGCCGTCTCCCTGGCGATCAGGATGGCGAGAAAGCCGAAGCTGCACACCGCCAGCAGTGTGTGGGCACTGGGGAAGCTATAGGCCATGGAGCCCTCGAACATGGGATTGGGGCGGGGCAGTTGCAGGCTCTGTTTCAGAACCCAGGCGGCGACGGCACCGAAACTCACGGCGGCTGTCCAGTGGGCCGCAGCAAACCAGTACCGTTTCCATACCAGCCACAGGCCCAGCCCGGCCAGCAGTGCGATATGCATGCGCCCGTCCCCCAGTTGCGAGACGACAATCATGACCTGATCCCCCCAGGGCGTGCGCAACCCCTGCAACAGGTGGTAGACGCTGCTGTCGAGGCGGGCCAGCGGCGGGCTGAGGCTGAACTGGGTAAACAGCGCGATCACCAGCCAGGCGAGGCTGATAAGCAGCAACGCGATGACAATGAGCCCCTTCAGCTCCGCTCTCTGGGGATCCACCAGGGCAGCCGTGAACTGGCCAAGGCGGGGGTGGCGTTGGCCCCAGTGCAGCAGCCGGTCGCTCAGGGCCACGGCCCGGGGGGCGAGAAAGCGGTAGAGCCGCAGCAGCAGCCACAACCCCAGCCACAGACTGATGCCCAGAGTAATCGCCAGAACAGCCAGGCGGGTGGCCACCTCAGCGGCCAGGCTTAACGAGGTGCCAATGGCCATGCCGACGCCGAGGTAGATGGGCGCCCACAGCAGGGCGGAGGTGACGTTGATCAGGTTAAAGCGCCAGGGTGACATCTGCATCATGCCGGCCGTGGTGGGGATGATCGCTCGCACCGGGCCAAAAAAACGGCCGAGGAAGACACTTTTACCCCCGTGTTTCTGGAAGAAACTCTCGCCCTGCGCCAGCAGTTTGGGGTAGCGGCTAAAGGGCCAGAAACGCCGCAGCTGGTTTTTGTAGTGGTAGCCGAGCCAGAAACTGAAGCCATCGCCGGCAATGGCTCCGGCCACCGCCCACCAGAGGATAGGCCAAAAGGGCAAGGCTCCCACGCCGATGAGCGCGCCGACTCCCAGCATGACACCAACCCCTGGCACCATCACCCCCACTACCGCCAGTGATTCCCCCATGGCGAACAGAAAAACGATGAGCCCGGCCCAGCCGTGGTGTTGGCTGACCCAGTCGAGCAGGGATTGCATGAGGGAGGGTTCCATGGGGCGCGATTATACCCCTTTGTTTCTCCAGTGCTATTTCGCGGCTGGAGGCCGATCCGCTTCACCCTCGAAGACCACGTGCCGGCACGCTTATGAATTTACGCAGGCGCCCTTTAGGGCACCTCTATTAATTCATGAAAGCGCATCTTAAACCCCAAATCCGCCACATCGGCGTTGCAAATTTTGGCAATAGTCCCGCTATTACCCGCAATTTGCGCCTGGATGTAACGAATTTGGGATTCAATCTGCCGCACCTCAGAATTAATAGAGGTGCCCTAAAGTTATTTGGCCACCGTCCGATAGGACGGGGTAAGGG
>JALTMR010000524.1 GCA_027001525.1 Gammaproteobacteria bacterium | reverse complement strand
GAACAGGGAATCTTGCTGAATATCCGGGCCTCGCATCGTGTCGCTTGTCCTTCTTCCTGCCTTACCGATATCTTCCACTTCAGCGGGCGAATTTCAACAGCCTGTTAGGTCCAAACCAAATGGCACCGGTCAACAAAGCAGTATCGGGAGCGGTCAAAACAGCGAGGGATTCAGGGGGAGCTTCAGTATCATCTACCGTGACGAGAATCGGGATAGATGAATCACCCGTTTCAAGGTAAACCAGTTGATTTCCAGTCTGTTGTTCCACCAAAGATGATGAGTCTTCCGCTATAGCGTCGCCCTCACTCCCTCCACCACAAGCTGCTAATACCATCACCGTTACCAGCAATGTGAGCTGTAGCTTGTGCTCCCGCATTTCCGTGAATACGCGCCGCAACCGGCAAAAAAAACAGAGATACGTGCCCCGATCGTGAAAAGCAAAGCTACCTTTTTCTGCAGTATTCATCAGATGCCCTCCCCAGGTTGCCCTTTTCTCCTGGCCAGGGGCAGGCGCTTACGGGTGAACAGCAGTAATCCTCCGGCGATAACTAACACCAGGCTCGAAGGTTCAGGCACACTGACAGGGCGCACCAACCAGTGGCCTATGTCAGCAGCAGCATCGGTTGATCTGAACTGTCGTCCGCTTTCCGTCAGGTAGAACGAAGCGGTGCCGCTGGCTACAGCGTTGTAGACGTAAGGCGTATATCTCAGCGAAGGATCCCCCACCACCTGATCAGCTGACACGCCCCTGACATAACGACTGGGTAACGTCGAGGTCAACCCCATGGCATTGGCGAAAAACCACTCCATGGCGTCGATATTGAGCCCGCTCAATTGGTTCAGCGATTGGTAGGGGACATCCGCATTGCCCCAGAATTCGGTGATTTGATCATTGCTCGCGTAACGCCAGCCTTCGCTCCACCAACCTCCCACACCACTTTCTATTTCACCCCAGGAGAGGCCGGCCGTCTGATCAAGGTGCAGCCATTGAAGTGATGATTCAGTATCTGTCGTCCAGCCACTTGAGTCATCCCGAATCAAGGTGGCGTAAGCGGCCTGGGTGACCATCAACATAGGGAGAAGAACTGCTGCTATCAGCGACTTTTTATACATGGCCAACACCCTCTTTTTTATCGTTATTGTCATAGCGGGTTCACTCAACGAGCCGAGGCTCGACACAACACTCCGAGCGAACAACATCACCAAGGAGCGCTCTCACTCAGGTCATTGAAAACGCTCCCTGTAGACTATCCCGCGGGCACCCGAAAACCCATGAGCAAACATACTCATTTTTGCTGATCAGGGAGGATTAGCCCGACACTCTCCCCCCCTTCTGCCAATTCATTGCAGGCACACTAAAAAATGTGATTTCTCCCCGCAGGGAAAGAGTGGGAGAAGGCGGCTAGTTACGCACCAATCCCGGCTCATTCCAGGCATCAGGATGTCTGAAGACGTGTGCACTGGGGCGTAGCCCCTTCTTTATTCCACCAGCATCCAGTTCGCACCTAAGCTGTCTGTTTTTCGTTGTTCAAAAAATGTGATTTTTCACTTAAAACAGTTTCAAAAAATCTCCCTTTTGACGAGAACCCAGGGGGCAACAGGTCTATGATGTAGGGAGAAGGTTTGGTGCTCCGGCTCTTTTTGGAAAGGGGTGGATCATCCGTTTTTTACTACCCACTACGACGAGGAAGTTATGTCCGAACAAACCATTCACGCCGTTACCACTGCCAGTCTTGAAGCCGATAAAACCAGCATGGCAGACCGAGCGTCGGAGGCCCCCGCGCTCACCAAAAAAGATATTTTCATGCACGGCAACTACCCGTACAAAAAGAAGATCAGTCGTGTCGAGTATGAGAAAAAGAAGCAGGAGCTACAGATCGAGCTGCTGAAAATGCAAAGCTGGGTAAAGGAGACGGGGCAACGCATCGTCATCCTGTTTGAGGGGCGGGACGCTGCCGGCAAGGGCGGCACAATCAAACGTGTGATGGAGCATCTCAACCCTCGCGGTGCGCGGGTGATTGCGCTGGAAAAGCCCACGGAGGCGGAGAAGGGGCAGTGGTATTTTCAGCGCTATATCAAACACCTGCCCAGTGCCGGTGAGATCGTGCTGTTTGACCGCTCCTGGTACAACCGCGCCGGGGTCGAGCGCGTGATGAACTTTTGCTCCCCCAAGGACTATCTGGAATTTATGCGCCAGGCCGCTGATCTGGAGCGCATGTTGGTGCGCAGCGGCATCACGCTCTACAAACTGTGGTTCTCCGTCAGCCGGGAGGAGCAGTTCCGCCGCTTTCAGAAGCGCCGTGTCGATCCGCTGAAACAGTGGAAGCTGAGCCCCATCGACCTCGCCTCCCTCGATAAGTGGGACGACTATACCGAAGCCAAGGAGGCGATGTTTTTCTATACCGACACGGCCGATGCGCCCTGGACTGTGGTCAAATCCGATGACAAAAAACGTGCTCGAATCAATGCCATGCGCTTTATT
>JALTMR010000523.1 GCA_027001525.1 Gammaproteobacteria bacterium | reverse complement strand
GACCGCCTCCAGGCCCTCGCCAACGACCCCGAACCCACCGTCCGCGAAGCCGCCCGCAACGCCCTCGAAGACCTCACACCACCCTGACTCCGCGCCCCCAAAAGGAGACGGAGCCATTTATTTCAATCGAGTTTGACCCACTGCTTCCTCACTTACGCGGCCCTCAGTAACAAAGCGATCTGGAGGTCGGGCGGTGCGTGTTCCCGAGGGCACAACAAATCGGCAAACGGCTTACGCGCAAACGCGTTGAGTTGCACTAAGCGGAACACAACCTGCAGGCCATAAGCTATTCGAGAAACAAATTTCTGGAACGCGATCAGCAGGTACAGACATAGGGCAGCGAAGATCTGTGATGCCACGGCATTGATCGCATGGCCCAGCACACTCTTGATCTTCAAGTTCTGCTTGACCCATTTAAAGAACAGTTCGACTTCCCCGTGGGATTTGTAGATATCGGCGACAGCTGACGTAAACTAATTCTTTATTGCCGGCTCTGAATAGCATGAGTACTTTGTAAGTCTCTCTAGTGCCGATTGTCTATCTTCAAGCCAGAGTACGATAACGCTGATTCAATCGGTATAAACAGGTTCAACCCCACCTGTGATCCCCTGGGCTGAAATCCAGCAGTTGATATTCCAACCACAGACCCATAGGCATCTAGCAAAGGACCTCCGCTATTCCCGGGGCTAATCGCAGCATCACTCTGTATCCATGGATACCCTTCAAACATTCGTGTTCCGCTTACCACTCCACTCGTTACAGACCCTCCTAGCTCCTCCGCAAGAGGCGCCCCTATCGCGTAAACACGGGCTGGGCTTTGAGGTATACGGGTATTAACGTGCAATGGAGGAAGTCTTACTCCATTTAACTTAATCAACGCAACATCCCTCTCCCTTGATACCTTAACTACAACTCCAGAGATAGATAACCCGCCCGATGAAACAAGCGTAACATTCGCTGCATCGCCCACCACATGGGAATTCGTCAACACATAGCTACCATCCCCTACCGCGAAGCCAGAACCATGAGCACCTGCTCTCCGGACAATTATTGTCGACTTCTTAGCGGCTACTATTGCAGCCTCTAGTGTTCGATAGCTCACTCGTTTATTTGGAATAAGTTGCGCACCGTCCACACCAGGGGCTCTTACGAGCCCAGACGATTTTTCCACCATCGCCATAAATTCCTTACTCGCCAACAAATTATTTACAGCGACACTAAACGATCCATTTAATAACTCATAAGCCGCATTATCGCTATCGCTTGCTTTTTTGATCTCATTTGAGCCTTTCGTCTCTACCTTTCCAATTAATGTCTTGCGAGCAGGCGAGTAGACCTGCCATTCTACGACCATCCGCATGGAGCCCTTGGTATTAGTATTCCCAAAGCCAATCAAAGGCATGCACATATTGGATTTTATATCGATAATGCGAGCCGCCACCAAAACCTCGGCACCACTTACGTCATATCCAGTAAATAGATCATCAGATCCGACGACGGGCCAGCCGCTTCTCTCTAACTCCTCACGAAAAATATCAACTAAGTCTTCGCTTGAAAGTGAGTTTGTACTACCGGTTCGCCATGTCAGATCAAGGTAAGGAATACAGGCCGCCCCCCCGCCAATTTTCCCCAAGACCGTACCACGACGCATTTTGGCAGCGACTTTTGTTATAGCTATCGGTTTTACTTTTGATCTATCAGTGATTTCTATCGCTTGCTTAACTTCCACCTGTTTAACGGTGGTTGTACAAGCAGCAAGCAAAGACCAGACAATCAACAAAAATAGCTTTGCACGATTCACGCTTACCCCCAGCCTTATTATCTAGAGAGAATATTGAAAACTCATAGCCTTGTCCAATATGTGCTGACCAAGTCTCCTGATTCATCATGAACACGTATATCTAGTCGCTTTCAGGATCCCCTAGTCGACCCGGCGGATGTCATAGGCGCCTGCCTGGCATACACAGTTGCTGCTCAGGTGCACGATCTAATCACTGCTGACGTTGCTCGCAGGATCGACTGGCCGGGTATTAAGCACTTTATGCAACATGCCTTTTCAGGCTCGTGTAACCCAGAACCCCCATTGCCTGTCAGTTGCTTACGCCAAGTACAGCTACTGTAGCCTCGGTCGAAGACCGGCACTCTGCCCCTGGGGAAGACGAAGGTATCAGCGACCTCTATTTCCGAAACCAGCCCCTCGCTGGCTTGATCCAGTTTCTCAAATTCAAAACGTATTGGAGGCGTTGTGAGAGCACGTCAAGATAGTAAGCCATGGAGATATTTCATGTTTTATTTCCGTGAGTTGCGGTAAATTTATTGTAACGAAATGTCATGCGAAATCGAGCTAGTCCTATTCTCCAACAGAGACAACAGCGGGTCAGACCACATTGAAACGATATCCCGAGCGGCCGGGTATCGCACGGGGCCAGCCCCAGGCCGATCCGGCTTTTGCCCGGTGTCGGTGCAGTCGAGCATCGCAGCCGTTTTGCGGT
>JALTMR010000522.1 GCA_027001525.1 Gammaproteobacteria bacterium | reverse complement strand
CCCATCATGCCGTAGAGGGTGCCACCGGCCAGTCCGCCGATAAAGGCACCCAAAAACTGCGAGCTGCTATAGATTCCCATGGCCGTGCCCTTCTTGTCCGCCGGCGCCATTTTTGCCACCAGCGAAGGGAGCGAGGCCTCAAGGATATTGAAGGCAAGAAAGAAGATAAACAGCGACACCACCATGCCCGCCACCGAGGCAGACAACAGGGCCAGCCCCCACTGGGCCACCATAATCATAGCGATGGAGGCCACAAAGACCTGCTTCATGCGCCGTTTTTTCTCGGCAATGATGATAAACGGCACCATCACCACAAAGGAGGTCAACATGACGCCAAGATAGACCAGCCAGTGAGAATCCACCGCCAGGCCCGCATGGTCACGCAGCGCCAGTGGCACCACGACAAACGTCGCCGTCAGCATCAGATGCAGGGAAAAGATGCCAAAATCGAGACGCAGCAGCTGGCGATCTTTCAGAATCTCCCTGAACTGGGCCGGCACCGCCGAGGCATCACGATGCAGTTTGCTCACCTCGGGATTCGGCACCCAGAACTTCAGCAGCCCCATCGCCACCAGGGCCAACACCGCCGTGAACCAGAAGATGCCATCCACGCCGATCCAGGAGTTGACCACGGGCCCGACCACCAGCGAGACAGAGAAAGAGAGGCCAATGGTGATACCGATCATCGCCATCGCCTTGAGACGGTGACGCTCACTGGTCAGGTCGGCCGCCAACGCCATCACCACCGCGGCAATGGCCCCGGCCCCCTGGATCGCCCGGCCAATGACCACGCCGATCATGGTGTCCGCCATCGCCGCCACCACGCTACCGAGCGCAAAAATGGCCAGGCCCACGTAGATCATCGGCTTGCGCCCAAAGCGGTCCGAGAGCATGCCGTAGGGAATCTGGAGCAGAGCCTGGGTCAGCCCGTAGATACCAATGGCCAGCCCCACCAGCATCGGCGTAGACCCTTCCAGGTGCTCGGCGTAGAGGGCGAACACAGGCAGAATCATGAACAGCCCCAGCATTCGCGTGCTGAAAATTCCCGCAAGAGAAAGTGCAGCGCGACGCTCCCTGGGCGTCATTCCAGATGAACTCATTCAGTGGTTCCCTAGTTGAGTAAAAAGGTCGTATATTAGCAGGTTCGATAAACGACGGAAAAGAAGTATGGACACGATCCACATCCGCGGCGCTCGCACTCACAATTTGAAGAACATCGATCTCGACATTCCTCGCGACAAACTCATTGTGATCACCGGCCTGTCCGGCTCGGGCAAATCATCCCTGGCCTTTGACACCATCTATGCCGAGGGCCAGCGGCGCTATGTGGAATCGCTCTCCAGCTACGCGCGCCAGTTTCTCTCCATCATGGAAAAGCCCGATGTGGACCATATCGAAGGGCTCTCTCCCGCCATCTCCATCGAGCAGAAATCCACCTCCCACAACCCGCGCTCCACCGTCGGCACCGTCACCGAGATTTACGACTATCTGCGCCTGCTCTACGCCCGCGCTGGCGAGCCGCGCTGCCCGGAGCACAACGTCGTCCTCCAGGCACAAACAGTAAGCCAGATGGTGGACCACACCCTGGCACTGCCCGAAGGCACCAGGCTGATGCTGTTGGCCCCGGTCATCGACAGCCGCAAGGGCGAACACCTGCAGGTACTGGAGGAGCTGCGGGCACAGGGCTACGTGCGCGCTCGCATCGATGGCGAGGTGGTGGAGCTGGATCAGGTGCCGCAACTGGAAGCCAAGCAGATTCACACCATCGAAGCCATCGTCGATCGCATCAAGGTACGGGCCGACTTGCAGCAGCGCCTGGCCGACTCCTTTGAAACCGCCCTGCACCTCTCCGAGGGCCTGGCCAAGGTCGCCTTCATCGATGGCGAGCATGAAGAGATCGTCTTTTCCGCCAAGTTTGCCTGCCCCCATTGCGGTTACAGCCTGGCCGAGCTGGAACCCCGCATGTTCTCATTCAACAATCCCGCCGGCGCCTGCCCCAGTTGCGACGGCCTGGGCAACAAGCAATATTTTGATCCCTCCCGCGTCATTCACCACGTCGAGCTGAGTCTGGCCGCCGGCGCGATTCGGGGCTGGGACCGCCGCAATGCCTACTATTTCCAGATGCTCACCTCCCTGGCCAAACACTACGACTTTGACCTCGACACCCCGTTCGAGCAACTCCCCCTGAAGATTCGCAATGCACTGCTCTACGGCAGTGGCGAAGAGCAGATCGAATTCACCTTCTTCAATGACCGCGGTGGCAAAAACAGACAATCAAAACCGTTTGAGGGAATCATTCCCAACATGGAACGGCGCTACCGGGAGACGGAATCAAAAGCGGTGCGCGACGAGCTGGGAAAATACGTCAGCATGAAAGCGTGCCCCGATTGCGAGGGCAGCCGCTTGCGAATTGAATCGCGCCACGTTTTCATTGCCGACAAGGGGCTGTCAGAGGTCAGCAGCATGTCCGTGGGCCACGCCCACGCCTTTTTCTCCGATCTCACCCTACCCGGCCACCGTGGTGAAATCGCCTCGAAAATCAGCAAAGAGGTGGCCGCCCGGTTGAAATTTCTGGTAAACGTCGGCCTGGAGTACCTGAGCCTCAACCGCAGTGCAGACACCCTCTCAGGCGGCGAAGCCCAACGCATTCGCCTGGCCAGCCAGATCGGCGCCGGGCTGGTCGGGGTGATGTATGTGCTCGACGAACCCTCCATTGGACTGCACCAGCGGGACAATGAACGCCTGCTCAACACCCTCATCTATCTGCGAGACCTGGGCAACACCGTGATCGTGGTGGAGCACGATGAAGACGCCATTCGCATGGCAGACCATGTGATCGACATCGGACCGGGGGCCGGAGTGCACGGCGGCCACATCATCGCCCAGGGCACACCTGAAGAGGTGATTCGAGACCCCGACTCCGTCACCGGCCAATACCTCAACGGCACCAAACGGATCGCCATCCCCACTGCACGCACGCCGCCAGACCCTGAGCGTCAGCTGAAAATTCGCGGTGCCAGTGGCAATAACCTCAAAGGCGTCAACGTTGATATTCCCCTGGGGCTGATGACTTGCGTCACCGGCGTGTCCGGCTCAGGCAAATCCACCTTGATCAACGACACCCTCTATCGCCACGCGGCCATCGAGATCAACGGTGCGGGGCAAGACCCCGCCCCCTGTGCCGAGATCATCGGGCTCGACCAATTCGACAAGATTGTCGATATCGACCAGAGCCCCATCGGACGCACTCCCCGTTCAAATCCAGCCACTTACACTGGATTGTTCACACCAATTCGAGAAATATTCACCGGCACTCAGGAGGCCCGCGTACGCGGTTACGGACCAGGGCGGTTCAGTTTCAACGTCAAAGGGGGGCGCTGTGAGGCGTGCCAGGGGGATGGTGTAATCAAGGTTGAAATGCACTTTCTGCCCGACATCTACGTCCCCTGCGATGTCTGCAAAGGCAAGCGTTACAACCGTGAAACGCTGGAGATCAAATACAAAGGCAAAAACATCTACGAGGCGCTGTCGATGACCATCGAGGAGGCACTGGCCTTCTTCAACGCCATTCCCGTCATCAAGCGCAAGCTGCAAACCCTGATGGATGTCGGTCTCTCCTACATCACCCTGGGCCAGAACGCGACCACCCTCTCCGGCGGTGAGGCGCAGCGGGTCAAACTGGCCCGCGAGCTGTCAAAACGCGACACCGGCAAAACCCTCTACATTTTGGATGAGCCCACCACCGGGCTGCACTTTCACGACATCCAGCAACTGCTCAACGTCCTCCACCGTTTGCGAGACCACGGCAACACCATCGTCGTCATCGAACACAACCTCGACGTTATCAAAACCGCTGACTGGCTCATCGACGTCGGCCCGGAGGGAGGCGACAAGGGCGGCGAGATCATCGCCACCGGCACACCGGAAACAGTGGCTGCTCACCCTCATTCTTATACGGGGCAGTTTCTGAAGGCGATACTAGCGCAGCGATAGCAGCTCCATACCGCGATGGGCAAACGACCCTCCCCCCTCAACTGGCCGCCCGGGAAGAAGAGTCAACACGCCACGCTACAGGGGGATCTCGTCAAAACGGGTGACCTGCGGATGAGATGCTTTGCTGCTCAAGGCTCCGTCCCGCACCAGCTGAATCGTCCGCATCCCGACCCTCCTGGCCGCATCAAGCTCTTCGGTGAGATCAGAAAGAAACATAATCTCCGCAGCCGGCAGAGCGATCGCCTCGGCAATCTTCTGATAGGCACGAGTCTCCCGCTTCGCACCGATGCGGGTGTCAAAGTAACCTGAAAACAGCGGGGTCATATCACCAAAATCACTATAACCAAAGAGCAGTTGCTGCGCCTTGACCGAACCGGAAGAGTAGACGTAAAGCATCATCCCCTGTTGTTGCCATTTTTTTAAATTCTCGTAAGCATCCGGGTAGACATGCCCGGTAAAGTCACCGCTGCGATAGCCCGCCTGCCAAATCAAACCCTGCAGCGCTTTCAACGGGGTGATTTTTTTATCCTCATCAATCCAGCGAACAAGCTGAGCGATCACCTCTTCTTCGCCAAGGCTTCGGCCAACCTCAGCACACACATCCGCAACCAGACCACTCACCATCTCATCGCTACGATGGGCGCGAATAAAGCTCCCCATATGCTCACGAGCATAGGGAAACAGTACATCGTGCACAAAAGCGATGGACGAGGTGGTGCCCTCTATATCGGTAACAATCGCCTTGATGCTCATGCGCAAAAGTGCTCGATATCTGGAAAAGCGGCGGCAATAGGATCACCCGTATAGTTTGCTACCCAGCCCTCGGGAGTAGTAAACAATCGAATGCACTTGAAGTCGGGTGCAGTCCCCATATCAAACCAATGTTTGGCATCGGCAGGCACGCTAATCAAATCCCCAGCCTCACACAAAACGCCATAGACCTTGTCGCCGACATGGATATAAAACAAGCCGCGGCCTTCGACAAAAAAACGGACCTCAAAATCACTGTGGGTATGCTCCGCCAGAAACCTGGCTCGTAACGTCTCTTTTTCGGGGTGTTCAGGCGTTATCGCAATCACATCAACGGATTGAAAGCCGTATTCACCCATCAATTGGTCCACACAGCTCCGGTAAGCAGCTATCACCTCCTCCTCACCGGCATCCCGACCAATTGAGCTGCCTGCCGGCCAACGTTCAAAGCGTACACCAATGCCCTGCAACACAGCGCTGATCTCTCCGGCATCACTCACTACCGAGCTGACGGCCGGAGTTGAGCTGTTAAAAATTCTTAAGCGACTCATGAACTCTTCTTCCTTAATAGCTGCAAGCGGAGGGAGGCATTTTAATGTGAACACCACGGATCACCAACCGCCTTATTGATCTGCTCATATGGCCGCTAACCAGGGTAATTCGTGTGAAAACGTGAATCACGGAAGATACGGGGCGACACGTTAACAGGCGTGCCCCGAACAATAACCCGGAGGAAATCAATGAAATATATTATTACTCCACTGTGTCTCCTGAGCTTTGTAGCCACACCCGCTCTGGCCTCGGCCTATGAGGCCATCTACACCGTGGGCACCAATGAGCAACAGTGCTATGCCAAGGCGATGATAGGCTTTGATTCAGTCATCAACTCCCGGCTTGGCGTAGTGCCGGAACATGCACTGAGGTTGGCCCTAAAAGATAACTCGGGCGCAGGGGAAGAAGAGTATTCGAAGGAGATCCTAAAGACGGTGCTGGACGCCTATCTGTGGAAAAACTCGCCCCACAGCTACGCCATAGATATTTTCTACAGTTGCGCTGCGGAGCGAGGGCAGTTAGATAAAGCAGGTGGTGCCAGTGAAGCTATTTTCCAATAGGCGCTTACTTCACTTCCAATAGTTCCACCTCAAATACGAGGGTGGAATTCGGGCCAATATTCCCCCCCGCTCCACGTTCGCCATACGCCAGATCTGAGGGAATATAAAGTTCCCACTTCGCTCCCTCTTTCATCATGGGCAGCGCCTCCTGCCAACCGGGAATGACACCATTTACCGGAAAGCTGGCAGGTTGGCCACGGCCGTAGGAGCTGTCGAATTCAGTGCCATCAATCAGGGCGCCCCGGTAATGGACGGAAACGGTGTCAGTAGGTGCCGGCTGCTTTCCTGTTCCCGCCTTGAGGACCTTGTATTGCAACCCGCTTTCAGTCTCCTTGACTCCGGGTTTGTTGCGATTGGCCGTCAGAAACTGCTCCCCGGCTTTTTTATTTTCATCGGCCACTTTGCTGGCTTCGGCTTGACGCTGTTTCTGAAAAGCCGCCACAGTGGCCTGCGCCTCTTCCTGCGTCAAGCGTGATGGCGTACCGGCCAAAGCGTCCTTAATGGCCTGCATAAAGGCCGCCTCATCCAGGGGAATGTTTTCTGCCTTAATCTGTTGGCCGTAATTCATTCCCACCAGATAACTAATCCGCTGTTCCGTTGTCTTTAACTCTGCAGCCAGGGCTTGAGTACTCATTGCGCCCAGTGCAAGCGCAATTCCGATGTTTTTTAACACGTTCATTAAGGGTCCTTTTAAAATTACAGCTCACGTCATATGAAATGTTTCCCCATTACGCTACCGCTCTATGGAGTAAACACTTGAGGGATCACTGGGAGATATCGATCGAGCGACACGGCTCTCGGTGCTATGGTGACATATTCTCAATTAAGTTCAAAACAGTGATAATACCGGGACAACATAATAATTATTACGTTCGGAGAAGACGATGACAGAGCTCTACCCGACTTCAGGAAACAAGAGCATTCCTTTGTTTTTATTAGCATTAGTGCTGTTGTTCTTCGTCACACAGGCCTCAGCCCAGGACGATGCCGATGTGCTGATGCAGCTCGTGCCGGATCAGGTGAAGTCCGGCGAACAGTTCACCGTATTGATGCAGATCAGGAACTCAGGCACGACGACCTGGAGCGCGGCAAAGGGTTACCGCCTGGCCTCTCGGACAAAAAACAGCTGGGGCAAGTCCGCCGTCGCCATTGAGGAGGGCAAGCGTATTGCTCCGGGTGAGACGGTCACGTTCAAGTTCCAGGCCACGGCCCCACTGGGGAGTGGTTCTCACCCGTTCCAGTGGCAAATGAGAAGAGGGAACGTGTGGTTTGGCCAATCAAGCAGCAAGGTCACCATCAACGTGGCTGACTATAAAAGCATCCCGGATGACTCGGACTTCGTCTATCAGAATATCCCTGCCGAGATGTTTACCAGCCAGGTCTACACCGCGGTCATCCACTTCAAAAATGTCGGCCACACGGCCTGGATGCCCGGCCTCTATCAACTGAAGCCGACACAGACCCAGGACTCCCTCGTCTGGGGCATCGATCAGGTCGACCTGAAAGCCATTGTCCGTCCGGGAGAGTTTTACACTTTTCGTTTTAATGTCATTGCCCCCTCGACTCCCGGCACCTACCCGTTTCAATGGCGAATGCATCACAATTCTGGCGGAAATTTTGGCGATGTGAGCGAACAGACCTCCATTAACGTCCTGCCCGCAATGTAACCCCATCAATAACAAGAATGAGGAGAGATATTCGATGATCAATTTCGATCAGGATGTGCCCAAAGTTGAACTGGCCTTCATGAACGCAGACCACGCGGAGGCAACGAGAATAATAAACGGGTTGCTGTCGTTGCTGGAGAGAGATCCACCGGACACAACGAAGATCAGCACAGTGTTTGAGCAATTACTGCAACACAACAGGGAACATTTTTCCCGGGAAGAGGAGCAGATGCGCCAGTTTGATTTTCCTCCCTACCCGGTACACAAGCACGAACACGACATCGTGCTGGCGGAGATGGAGGCTGAGCTGGGGGCCTGGAGCGAAGCGCACGACCTTGACCGCATCAAACACTACACCCGCACTACGCTACTCAACTGGTTTGTGAACCACATCGCCACAATGGATACCATTACCGCACGCTACATCTGCAACGCAGGCGGCCCCGCCTAACGGGGACACGCTAAACAACTCAAATAGCGACAGGCAGCGGCTTGATCAACTTGATTTCGGTTGAATCGACCGCCGCCTGGTAGGCCAGTGCCTCAACCCCTTCAGCAGTCACTTGCTGTAGTGTTTCAGCGTATAGCGGGTCGATCTCCAAGGCGGGCCGGAACGCGCTCACATCACCCCGCTGAATGCAGAAGAGGATGACCCCGCGATGCCCCTGCGCCACCATCGCCCCGAGCTCTCTCAGGTGTCGGGTGCCACGCGCACTGACTGCATCAGGAAAAATAGCGACCTCGCCCACGCTGGCCGTCACATTTTTCACCTCCACATAACAGCGGCCTCGGTGAGCGTCCTCCAGCAAAAAATCGATTCGACTTCGCTCTGCGCCGTAAGCAACCTCCGCCCTGATCTGCTCATACCCGACCAGCGGTGCAATCACCTTGTCATTGATGGCCTCGCGTACCAAATGGTTTGCAAGGATGGTATTGACGCCGATCAATGTGCCATCGACAGTTTCAGATAGCTCCCAGGTGTAGCGGTATTTTCGCTTGGGGTTACCTGCATCGCGGATCCAGATAAAGCTTCCCGGCTCTGCACATCCGGCCATACTGCCCGTATTCGGCGTATGAACAGTGAACTCCCCGCCATCAGGCGAGCGTACATCAGCCAGAAAACGCTTATAACGCCTGATCAGTTGAACACGTATCAATGGAGAGGCAAATTTCATGGCCCTGAGGGTCCCGGCTAGCGTGATGCAAGAGGCAGCATCGCCCCTTTTCAGTCCGCCTGACTCAGGCAGACCGAAAAGAGGGTGAGAACTAAAGCGTATTGATGGCCACCTGAACGGGGCCATCAATAAATCGTTGATTAAAGGGTTTAACAACCCGATGAAGGTTGCGCTGCGTACGCAGAGTATATTTAAATTTCTCAGCATCCTCTACCTTGCGAGAGGCTCTCAGCCCAATGTTATAGGCCACCAACAACTGCTCGGTTGACTGGGTATGAGGGCGCAGATGCATCAGAAATTTCGACCCCATGCGAATATTGAACTCATCATCCATCAGAAGCCGGGCAATCAGCTCCTCGTCAGCACGAAAACGGTCAAATTCACCAGGGAATTTACGCAGCACATCCCGCGCCGCCGTCACCTTCACCTGCATGATGCCATAGGAGCGCTTGCCCACAGGCGCCGTCATGTGACCGATGCGACCCAGGTGCCCCGCTATAGTCTCCTGCAACATGACGGCCTGAACCAGCTCCGCATGCTCTCGGCCACCATCCGCCAGGGCAATCGTGTAGGCCAGCTTCAACAAACTGATCTGCTCATCGGTGAGCCAGCTCTTGGTCAAACCATTCCAGAATAATGGACTCTCTTCTGCTTCACTACGAGCGATCACACCACGAGCATCGGGTTGCTCGCGTGAAGCGCCATCGCTGACCACAACGTCGGTGCACCCTTCCAGCTCGGCCTGGGCCACTGGGGGCTGAACGACGGTCAACACGAGCAAAGAGAAGGCGACGAGAGCACAGGCGCAAAAAAACATGACGAAACGAGACAGACGGCTGCTTACGCCTCGGGAATTGATATTGGCCATACGGATAAGTACCTCAAATAACAACAAGCGACTCTGTTTCCGGTGCCTATCCTGGCCTTCGTATCTGATACGAAAATGGTTTGCCAACCATTCCTACAGCTTGTTACGGATGATAAAAAAGAACACTTCTGGCGCTAGCCCATTTCGGCCATATCCAGACTGAGGGCGAATTCTAGCATTTTTTATACCATATTAAAAATGTAAGTAATTAC
>JALTMR010000521.1 GCA_027001525.1 Gammaproteobacteria bacterium | reverse complement strand
ACCTCGCTGAGCGATGAGGAGATCACCAGTACATTGCGACAGGAGCTGCGCATTCCGGGGCCGGAGCGCCTTTGGTATGTGGGCGACGCTTTCCGTCAAGGCTGGTCGCTGGACGAGGTGCACGAGTACAGCAAGATCGACCCCTGGTTTTTGGTTCAGATCGAAGACCTGGTGCGGCTGGAGCGTGGACTTAAGGGCCAGACATTGGCTGATCTCGACAAGGATCATCTGTTTCAGCTCAAGCGTAAGGGATTTGGTGATCGCCGGCTGGCCAGCTTGCTGGGGGCCAGCGAAAACGACTTGCGGGCGCGTCGTCACGAGTTGAATGTCCGCCCGGTCTATAAGCGTGTTGACTCCTGCGCGGCGGAGTTTGGCACAGCCACGGCCTACATGTATTCCACTTATGAGGAAGAGTGTGAGGCGGCACCGACGAACAATAACAAAATTATGGTGCTGGGGGGCGGCCCCAACCGCATCGGTCAGGGAATTGAGTTTGATTACTGTTGTGTTCATGCAGCGCTGGCGATGCGGGATGATGGCTACGAAACCATTATGGTTAACTGCAATCCCGAAACCGTTTCCACGGATTATGACACCTCAGACCGGCTCTTTTTTGAGCCGCTGACGCTGGAGGATGTGCTGGAAATTATTGATCTGGAACAGCCCAAGGGGGTCATCGTTCAGTATGGTGGTCAGACCCCGCTGAAGCTGGCGCGTGACCTGGAGGCGGCAGGTGCGCCCATCGTGGGTACAACGCCTGACTCCATTGATTTGGCTGAAGATCGTGAGCGTTTTCAGCAGATGCTGAAAAAACTGGGTTTACTTCAACCCCCTAATCGAACCGCCCGCAATGCCGAGCAGGCTGTGGATGCGGCGCGCGATATGGGCTTCCCGCTGGTGGTGCGGCCATCATACGTATTGGGCGGACGGGCGATGGAAATTGTCTTCAGTGAAGAGGGCTTGCTGAACTATATGCAGAACGCGGTTCAGGTCTCTAACGACTCACCTATTTTGCTGGACCGTTTCCTTGATGACGCGGTTGAGCTGGATGTGGATGCAATATGCGACGGCGAGAATGTTGTGATCGGTGCCATCATGGAGCACATTGAGCAGGCGGGCGTCCATTCCGGTGATTCGGCCTGTTCTCTGCCGCCTTACAGCGTTTCTGCCGAGATGCAGGAAAAAATTCGCGAGCAGACGGCAATGATGGCGCGGGCGCTGGGTGTTGTGGGGCTGATGAATGTGCAGTTCGCGATTCAGGCGGGAGAGGTTTATGTGATCGAGGTGAATCCCCGGGCATCCCGTACCGTACCGTTTGTCTCCAAGGCGATTGGGCGACCGTTGGCGAAGATCGCTGCCCGATGCATGGTTGGGCAGAGTCTGGCGAGCCAGAATTTTACTCGTGAAATCGTTCCTTCCTACTATTGCGTGAAAGAGGCGGTGTTTCCTTTCGCCAAATTTCCCGGTGTTGATCCCATTTTGGGGCCAGAGATGAAGTCCACTGGTGAGGTGATGGGGGTGGGTGTGACGTTTGCGGAAGCATTTGCCAAATCCCAGGACGGTGCCGGCGTGGTGCTGCCGACGTCCGGTAAGGCGTTTGTCAGTGTGCGAGATCAGGACAAGAGCAAGGTGGAGTCGATAGGTCGTGATCTGGTCGAGCTTGGGTTTGATGTGTTGGCCACGGGCGGGACGGCCCGGGTGCTGGAAGAGGCGGGCATAGCCTGTGAGCGGGTCAATAAGGTAAACGAAGGCCGGCCTCACATCGTTGATATGATCAAAAACGACGAGATCGATCTCATCGTAAACACGACAGAAGGCCGTCAGGCGATTAATGATTCCTTTATGATTCGTCGCCAGGCGCTGCAACATAAAGTGGCCTATTACACAACTATTGCTGGTGCCAAAGCGACTTGCCTGGCGCTGAAGCAGGATACCGACTACGGCGTGAGCCGACTTCAGGATTTGCACAAGGAGTTATCTGCATGAGTACTATTCCTTTAACCTCAACAGGCGCCGAGCGTTTGAAGGCGGAGTTGCAGCGCCTTAAGAGTGAGGAGCGCCCCCGTATTATTCAGGCTATTGCCGAGGCGCGGGCCCACGGTGATCTGAAGGAAAATGCCGAGTACCACGCGGCCAAAGAAGAGCAGGGCTTCGTTGAGGGTCGTATTGCGGATATCGAAAGCCAGCTGTCGGGTGCACAGATTATCGATGTGACCAAGCTTAATGCCGGCGGGCGAGTGGTGTTTGGTGCCACGGTCGATTTGCTGGACGAAGAGACAGAAAAGGAAGTGACTTACCAGATCGTTGGCGATTTGGAGGCGGATATCGCCAAAAGCCGTATCTCCATCAGCTCCCCTATTGCCCGGGCCCTTATCGGCAAGGAAGAGGGGGATGTTGCAGTGGTGATTGCCCCCGGGGGTGAGAAGGAGTACGAAATTTTAGCGGTTCGTTACGTCTGAGGTGGGTATATTCTTTTGCGAACGTGCATATTGTCTGTACTTG
>JALTMR010000520.1 GCA_027001525.1 Gammaproteobacteria bacterium | reverse complement strand
GCGGTACACACACCTTTATCTTTTGGCAGCGCATCAGGCGCAGCGTTATGGTGTGGTGCTGGGTGGTGGTTTTCAGCGGTCTGATTTTGCCGTCCTGCTGTCAGGCTGCCAGTCAGGTGATTGAACTCTCCGAAGCGGCGTTTACGGTATCAGGCGGTGACCGGCCTCCCTCTTTGGCGGCGTGGCAGCCCGTACAGCTTACCCACCGCTGGACGGCGCAGGACTATGCCCAGGGGCGCAATGGCTGGTACCGCCTGGTGCTCGATCTACCGCAGGCACCAGCGCAGCACTGGGGGATCTATCTGCGCCGTTTTAATATGAATGCGGCGGTATTTTTGAATGGTCAGTTTCTAACCGATGGCGGCAGTTTTGACGAGCCGTTGTCGCGCAACTGGAACCGCCCGCTATACGCCACCGTGCCTTCGAGTTTGTGGCGAAGTGGTGAGAATATCATCCATATCCGCCTCAAATCATATGCCGGGTATGGTTATCTGACCCCTGTTTTCGTTGGCCCGACAGCGATACTCGATCAGGAATTTGCGCGCCAGAATTTGCTGCAAATTGAGATCAGTCAGGCGCTATTCCCCATCACACTGGCCATCGGTCTGTTTGTGCTGGGGTTGTGGATTCGCCGTCGCAAAGATGTTCAATATTTCTGGTTTGCCGCTGCTGTGTTGGTGTGGTCACTCTATAGTCTCAACATGGCGATACAGAACCAGCCTTTCAGCATTCGGGTCTGGGAGTGGATTGCCCATAGCAGTGTCGATTGGTGGGTGATTTTATTTGCCATTTTTGTCCACCGTTTTACCGCGATATCACGGCCGTGGCTGGAGCGTGTTTTCCTCCTGTTTGGTGTGAGTGCCAGTCTGGTTTACGCGGTGGTGAATATGGAGACGCTGAACCAGGTAACCCGTTGGTTTCACGGTGGCAGTTTGCTGATTGGGCTCTACGTCACCCTGGCCCTGATACGAATCGCCTACCGTGAGCGCAACCGCTACTATGCCGGCTTGGCCCTGGGGATGACGTTGCTGTTGCTGATGGGTGTCAACGACTGGTTGTTCCAGTTTCGCGTGACCGGCGTTACCGGCCCGATCAGTTTGCATCTCAGCCACTACTTTTCGCCGCTGCTCTTCTTCTTTATGGCCTGGCATTTAACGGGCCGTTTTGTTACTGCGCTTAATGAAAGTGAAACATTGAATCGCGAGCTGGAAGAGCGGGTGTTACAGGCTCAGTGTGAAATAGAGCAGCACTACCAGACCATTCAGGAGATGGAGAAGCACCAGGCCGTGCTACAGGAGCGCGAACGGCTCTCGCGTGAAATTCATGATGGCATCAGCGGCAACGTCGCCAACGCCATTATGATGACCGAGTTGATCCACCGGGAGTTGCCTTCAGCGGATGACAAACGCCTGCGTCAACTCCGTGCTCACCTGGATGATGGCTTGTGCGAAATGCGTAACCTGATTTTGACCATGGAGGAGGATCTGTCGACGTTGGGGGAGTTGCTTAACCATGTGAATGATAAATACGAGCAGGTATTGTCATCGCTGGGTATCGATTTCCAGGCGGATATTCAGTTGCAAGATGAAACGAGGGTGCTGACACAAGAACAGAGCCTCAATCTGCTACGCATACTCCAGGAAGCACTGAATAATATCGCCAAACATGCTCAGGCCAGCACAGTATCACTGCGGGTCAGCGAGGCAGGGGGGCGGATTCTTTTCGAAGTGCACGACAATGGTCGTGGATTTGACACGAATCAGCAGAGCAGTGGTCATTATGGCCTGGGCAATATGCGTAAACGTAGCGATGAGATCGCGGCCAGTTTAGTCATTAACAGTACGCTGGATGCGGGAACCCAGATTCAATTAGCGCTGCTGATCAGCTCATCCCCGTGTCACTGATTTTTTAGGTTTAGCCTCGCCGTCGTTATTTTCATGCAAAACAAGGGGGCAGCCAGCTTGATATTTGTAAATCAAGCTGGCTGATCAATAGGATAAACCTGTCCCTACAGATGGAATGCCCTAGAAATCTCGCGTCCCATCAGGTTGGTAAAGATAATCAAAGGTGAAAGAGTTACCAAAATTTCCGTCGGGCAAACTGGTCACTTGCAGTACGGCGTAGTTTCCTTCTGTGGTATAGACGGCCCAGATTTCACCTACGGCAAGAGGTTGGCCACCCGTACCATTTCTATAATCCCAGGAGGCGGTAACCCAGGGCGTTCTATTGTTCCATAGCGGTACAGTGGGCACTGCACTCAATGAACCAGAACGAGCAAGCCGAATATACCTTCGGGGATCAGTGGTGCTTTGGGTTCTAAAATTTACACCCTCACTACTCGTAGTGGAGATGCGGATATCAGTTTCATTTGTTAGTGCTGGAATTCTGCCCTTTGAGAAATCAAAGCGTTTTTCTGCAGGTGTACTCAGCGTGCCACTGGCTGCCCCAGCATTATTGTTGTCAGCACAAGCGATTATGACATTGATAATATCTGCATTAGCAA
>JALTMR010000519.1 GCA_027001525.1 Gammaproteobacteria bacterium | reverse complement strand
TTCGTACCGCGTCCAATCCCTTGAGTACTTTGATGCTGGAAGAGTCGTAGTTAGCTTGTTCAGTTGCCATAGGCTGGGAAATCTTCTGAATAAATGGTTACAACAGATATACGCACGGGAGAAAATACAACACTCCAGGCACTTTATTCCAATTGAGCAAAAATTATACAGCGATTAGGGGCTTACGTCTTCTTTATTGCTGAAACCTGGCCATGTTCCACGTGAAACACGGAATAATCCGAGAAGCTGTCTAAAGGCAGCAAACTCTCTTCTGTGGTCGTAACAAATAGCTGCGAACCCAGCTCCCTGAGCAAAGCGAGAAAGTTTTGTCTGTGGTTAAGATCCAGTTCTGCCGGGAGGTCATCCACCAGTAACACGCCGGTATTGCCTAAGCGCTCATTCAATAGCTTGGCCTGAGCCAATATTAAGGCACAGGCCGCCAGCTTTTGCTGTCCCCCGGACAAATAGCTTGCCGCTTTTCTATTATGGGTGGTGATGTAAAGATCCGCTCTGTGGGGGCCCTTTTGGGTGAATCCTGATTTTATATCTCTTTCCAGTCCTTGAGATAGAGCAGTGGAAAATGTCTCATCCGCCGACCATCCCGGACGGTAGCTAAGATCCAGCTGCAACCCACTTGTTAACAAAGCGAGATAATCCTGAAATATCTCTTCCAGCGCCATGCAGTATTCCATCCGAGCTTGGGTCAGGTTGTTAGCATGTGTAATCAGTTGCTCATCCCAGTATCGAGTTTCTTCACAGGCACCTTGCCTCAACAACGTATTTCTCTGGGTTAATACCCGGTTATAGCGTTTCCATTGAGTTAAATAGCCCTGTTCCACGTGAAACAGACCCCAATCAATAAAACGTCTCCTCTGCTTCGGACTTCCTAAAATAAGCTTGTCCGCATCGGGTGAAATCATCAGTAAGGGGAGAATTAAGGCAAGTTGTGAGCTTTTACTCAGATACTGTCCGTTTGCCTTGGCTTTCAGGTTGCCATCGGAGATGTGGATCCCTATAAACTGAGCGCTCTGCTCTGTGGTTTTACCTACTATAAAAATCTCTTTTTGCCCGTTTTGAACAATAGAACGGTGAGATGAGGTTCGGAAAGAGCGCCCTCTTCCGAGTAAATATATTGCTTCGAGCAGACTGCTCTTGCCACTGCCGTTTGCTCCGACAATAACATTAAGCGAGGAGTGGCAATGGAGAGCAGTTTTTTCGATGTTCCTGAGGTTTGAAATATCTAGGGAAGTTAAGGGCATAGTGGAAATAAAAAAGGCAGTTCCACTGGCTATTGAACTGCCTTTGTTGTATTCACGGTGGGTGGAATTTCTACAGCCTCATAGGCATGACAACATATCTGCAATCGTCATTACTTGAACTGCGAATTAAACAACAACTGTTTTGGTCGGTAAGTTCGAGCCGAACTTCATCAGTAGAGATTGCCGCTAAAGCATCCATAACGTAACTGGCGTTAAAGCCTATCTCTAACGTATCGCCGTCATAATTAACAAGAATTTCCTCTTCAGCTTCTTCTTGCTCTGGGTTATGAGCAAGGACCTGAAGGCTATTGTCACTCAGCTTGAATCTGACGCTGCGATATTTTTCATTAGAGAGTATGGAAGCGCGGCTTAGTGCCTGACGTAATAACTGGCGATCCGCCAACACAATTTTATCTCCCCCTTGAGGAACAACCCGTTGATAATCGGGAAATCTGCCGTCAATCAGTTTGGCAATAAATGTCATATCGGGGGTGCTTAGCCGGATGTGGTTACTTCCTAACTGGAACGTAACAAGCTCAGTGCTGGTATCTAATAATCGGGTTAACTCCAACACGGCTTTTCTGGGAACAATAATTTGCTGAGTGTCGGAAATATCGATTGCCGTTAATTGATCACATAGTGCAAGGCGATGGCCATCGGTAGCTACTGCTCGAATCAACTTGCTATTCAATTCCAGCAGCAGGCCGTTCAAATAATAGCGAACATCTTGCTGAGCCATGGCGAAGCTGGTTTGATCGAAAAGAAACTTTAGCTGTTGCTGCTCCAGAACAAAGGTAGTCAGAGGATCAAAACTATCGATATTGGGGAATTCTGAAGCGGGCAACGTGGACAGAATGAAACGGCTTTTGCCGGATCGAATCGTAGCCCTGTCCCCCTCGGTCTTGATATTCAGCATGGCACCTTCGGGAAGTGCTTTACATATATCGATAAATTTACGGGCTGGAAAAGTGATTTCTCCGACCAGAGTTGATTCGAGTGGTATGTGGGTCACCATTTCGATCTCAAGGTCAGTAGCGGTGATGGACAGTTGTCCATTTTCAATTTTTAACAAGACGTTACCCAGGATGGGTAGTGTCTGTCGTTTTTCCACAATGCCAATGACAAGTTGCAAAGGCTTGAGTAAAGATTCCCGATCGATCTTTAGTTCCATGGTCATACCTAGTTATCTATTAATAAGTATTTATGTTTTTTTGTTATTGTTATTATTAGCACATGCCTAAACAGTGGATATCTTAATTTTTATTATATATTTCAGTAAGTTATGTAATAATTTTGTCGTTATAAGGTGCTTATAAATAGCCATTTAAGACGGTTTATTTTGTGGATAAGTCCGCTGGTTATCCACAAGTGAATCTTATCCCCACTTTGCTGACATCATGTTCTAAGGGTTCTCAAGAGGTTTTGATAGTCCTCGTCTATTTTAGAATCAGATTCTCGCAATTCACCTATTTTTTTACATCCGTGCAATACCGTTGTGTGGTCTCTGCCCCCGAAGGCGCTGCCGATCTCGGGAAGACTGTGGTTGGTCAGCTCTTTGGAAAGCGCCATGGCTATTTGCCGAGGTCGGGCAATAGAACGGGAACGCTTCTTGGACAAAAGGTCAGACAGCCTGATTTTGTAGTACTCGGCTACGGTCTTCTGAATATTGTCGATGGTTACCAATTTGTCTTGCAGAGCCAGAAGGTCGCGCAGCGCCTCTTTAGTGAAATCAATGGTGATGGCGCGGGCCATAAAGCGTGAATTGGCGATGACGCGTCGCAGTGCCCCTTCAAGCTCGCGAACATTGGAACGAATGCGTTTGGCGATAAAAAAGGCGACTTCATTGGGCAAGTCGATGTTCATTTGCTGTGCTTTACTCATGAGGATGGCGACGCGGGTTTCAAGTTCCGGTGGATCAATGGCAACCGTCAGCCCCCAGCCAAAACGCGACTTAAGGCGTTCCTCCAGCCCGTCGATCTCTTTTGGATAGCGATCACAGCTAATAATGATCTGCTGGTGTCCCTCGATGAGCGCATTGAAGGTATGAAAGAGCTCCTCCTGAGAGCGATCTTTGCCCGCGAAGAACTGAATATCATCGATAAGCAGAGCGTCCACCGAACGGTAGTAACGCTTGAAGTCGTTCATGGCGTTGTGCTGAAGTGCCTTGACCATATCCCCAACAAAGCGCTCCGAGTGAACATAGACAATGCGGGACTTGGCGCTCTTTTGCAGCATGAGGTTACCCACCGCGTGCATTAAGTGGGTTTTGCCAAGGCCTACACCACCGTATAAAAAGAGCGGGTTGTAAGCGACACCGGGGTTTTCCCCAATTTGAATCGAGGCAGCCTTGGCAATCTGGTTCGACTTGCCCTCTACAAAGGTGTCGAACGTGAACTCATCACGCAAATTGCTTATGTGGTTGAGGTCTTTACTGTCGTTGCGCCGCCGGAACACGCCCCCGGCGGCGTTGCTATCCCCTTTTTTGGCTTTTTCTGCTTTGGCTGGCTGGGGTGATGTTTCGGGCTCTGGCACTGTGGCGCGCTTAACACTGCCAATTTCGAATTTAATTTGAGGCGCTGCAGCTCCTTCGATATGGGTCAGTATTTTTTCGATATCGCCGCGAAATTTCTCGCTAACCCAATCCAGCACGAAGCGGTTAGGGGCTAACAGGCGCAGTGCCCCCTCCTCCTCAACGGCCTGGAGAGGCCGAATCCAGGTGTTGAACTGCTGGGCGTTAAGCTGATTCTCAAGTTGTTCGAGACACTTTTGCCAAAGTGACATTATGGCGTTACACCTCATACAGGGGTTAGTCGGGCAGGGGTAAGGAGGGGCAAAAGTCTATACTGTATCCACAAAGTTATCCACACCCTTGAACGGGGGATTTCATGTCCCTTTCTGTTGACATTGAATACAGATAGCGCTTATGCTTGCGCGCCTTTGTCGCAGGGTTTCGGACCAGAAACGTGCGGCGAGTGTCACTATCAACGTAGCCACCGGAATTTAACGATGAAAAGAACATTTCAACCCAGCGTCCTGAAGCGTAAACGCACCCACGGTTTTCGTTCTCGCATGGCGACGGCTAATGGCCGTAAAATTTTGAATGCTCGTCGCGCCAAAGGTCGTAAGAGCCTGGCCGTATAAGCGATACCAGAGCGTGCCTGCGGCTAAGCCGTTTCCATCTGAATACCGACTTAAGACCGCAGGTGAGTTCGATTTCGTTTTCAAGAAAGCAAATCGATCCTCATCCAGATTCTTCACGGTTCTGGTTCGTCCTAACCAGCTTGGCCACCCGCGCCTTGGCCTGATTATCTCAAAGAAATGTGCCAAGGCTGCCGTGCGCCGCAATAGGCTCAAGCGTTTGATTCGGGAAAGTTTTCGACACAACGTGGAGATGCTTAATGGTCTGGATGTCGTGGTACTGGGGAAAGCCAGTGCAAACCACAAAGAAAATAGCGAGTTGTCTGGGGTATTAAAACGGCACTGGAAGGAATTGGAACGATGCAAAAGATCCTAATCCTCTTTGTTCGCGTCTATCGCTACGCCATTACTCCCTTCCTGGGTAATAATTGTCGTTTTTACCCGACTTGTTCTTCTTATGCCGAACAAGCACTTACCGAGCACGGGCCTGTAAAAGGCAGCTGGTTGGCGGTACGCCGCATATGCCGCTGCCACCCGTGGCATGCTGGTGGTGTCGATCCGGTACCCAACAATCAAAATAAACGTGTTTAGGGTCTATGGATAATCAGCGCCTACTACTGTTCGTTGCTTTGTCATTTGTCATGCTCCTCATGTGGGATGCCTGGCAAGAGGGTAACGCACCACAACAAACGGCTGTTACGGCAGATGCCAGTAGCAGTGTCCCCGATGCCCCGAAAGATATGCCTTCGGCACCTGTGGCAAGCAGTAATACTGCTTCGGTTTCTGCGGCTGCTCCCGGCGTGGCAGATGGCCCGGCTCTTTCAACTGCAGAGCCCCTGCCCAAGGGGCAGCGCATTCTGATTCGTACCGATAATCTCGACGTCATTATCGACACTCATGGTGGTGATATTCGCGAAGTGGATTTGTTGGCCTATCCGGTAGCGGCAGATGAGCCGGACGTGCCTTTTCAGTTGATGAAAGATCGCCTGCCTAACCTGTTTGTGGCGCAAAGCGGCCTGTTGGGTAGCGGTGAAGGCGTAGCGCCTGATCACTACGCGATTTATCAAGCGGAAAAGACGGAATATACCCTTGCGCCGGGCGAGGATGAGTTACGGGTGCCCCTGACCTGGGACAACGGGAACGGCATTCAGGTGGTCAAGACTTTCATCTTCCGTCACGGTAGCTACCTCATCGATGTTGAACACAAGGTGATCAACAGTTCGGGCAGCGTCTGGGACGGTCGCCAGTATCGCCAGCTGCAACGGACCCGCCCGGACGGTAGCGGTGAGTCGATGTTTATCTACACCTACACCGGTGGCGTAATCTACAGCGAAGAGACAAAGTACGAAAAGATTAATTTTGACGATATGTCCGAGAAGGACCTCAGTCGCGATATCAAGGGTGGTTGGGGTGCGATTATTCAGCACTACTTCCTCGGGGCCATTATTCCGCCCCAGGATGAAGAGAACCTCTACTACACCAAGTCGCCCGGTGACGATCGTTATGTGCTGGGTCTGGTTTCTCCCGCTAAAACAGTTGAGTCGGGGCAGTCAGATACTTTCAGCACTCGCTTCTATGTCGGCCCCAAACTGCAATCGGTACTGGAGGAGTTGGCGCCCGGGCTAGAGCTAACGGTTGATTACGGTATTTTGACTGTGATCGCGAAGCCGGTGTTCTGGGCTCTGGAAGCCATACACAGTGTGGTGGGTAACTGGGGCTGGGCTATCCTGGGTGTGACTCTGTTGATCAAGCTTATCTTTTTCCCGCTCTCTGCAGCCAGCTATCGTTCCATGGCCAATATGCGGAAATTTACGCCGAAAATTCAACAGCTTAAAGAGCGTTATGGTGACGATAAGCAGCGCATGAGTCAGGCGATGATGGAGCTCTATAAAAAAGAGAAAATCAATCCGCTGGGGGGCTGTTTGCCGATGTTGGTGCAAATCCCCGTCTTTATCGCGCTCTACTGGGTATTGCTGGAGAGTGTGGAAATGCGTCAGGCTCCCTTTATTCTCTGGATTAACGATCTCTCCATTCGCGACCCCTATTACGTGTTGCCGTTGTTGATGGGGATCAGCATGTTCATTCAGCAAAAACTGAACCCTGCGCCACCTGACCCGATGCAGGCCAAGCTGCTGTCGGCCTTGCCGTTTGTTTTCACCCTCTTTTTCGCCTTCTTCCCGGCGGGACTGGTGTTGTACTGGGTCGCCAACAGCGTGCTCTCCATTGCTCAGCAGTGGTATATTACGCGCAAGGTTGAGGCCGCTGCGGCAAATAAGTAAACGCACTAGAAAATGCCACCCAGTGTGGCATTTTCTTTTTCTGCCTGTGATTCCATTTCAGTGAGCTACGCCAAAGAGACGATTGCTGCCATTGCCACACCGCCGGGACGCGGGGGGGTTGGCATCGTGCGAGTTTCGGGCCCGCAGGCACCGCAGATAGCGCAAGCTGTGTTAGGCCAGTGCCCGCCCGTGCGCCTGGCGAGCTATCTCCCCTTTCGTTCATCCGACGGCTCTCTCATCGATGAAGGCATCGCCCTCTATTTCAAAGCCCCCCACTCCTTCACTGGTGAAGATGTGTTGGAACTCCAGGGTCACGGGGGACCGGTGGTACTGGATATGGTGCTGCGCCGAGTTGTAGCGTTGGGTGCCCGTTTGGCTCACCCGGGGGAGTTTTCCCAGCAGGCGTTTCTGAATGACAAACTCGACCTGGCTCAGGCCGAGGCCATTGCTGACCTGATTGAATCGGCCTCGGAAGAGGCAGCGCGTTCGGCGTTGAGATCATTGCAAGGTGAATTTTCCAACCAGATCAATCAGTTGGTGGAAAAAATGACCCATCTGCGCATGCACGTGGAGTCTGCCATCGATTTCCCCGAAGAGGAGATCGATTTTCTGTCAGATGGCGCCATCACCGAGCAGATCCATCATCTCAAGACCCAGCTGACCCGTGTGTTGGAGCGAGCCCGTCAGGGTTGTCTGCTGCGGGAAGGGCTGAACATCGTCATCGCTGGCCAGCCCAATGCGGGAAAATCAAGTCTGCTCAATTATTTGGCTCAACGCGAAAGTGCCATTGTGACTGACGTTGCCGGCACCACCAGAGATGTGCTGAGAGAGGAGATCAATCTGGACGGTCTCCCTCTCCATATTATCGATACCGCGGGGCTGCGTGACAGCGCCGATCCTGTGGAGAGAATCGGCATCGAACGAGCCTGGCAGCAGATTGAGCAGGCAGACGCTGTTCTTTTGGTGGTGGATAGCCGCAGCGGTATCACTCAGGCCGATCGCGACATTATTGCCCGCCTCCCCTCCCCGCTGCCGTTGACGGTGGTGTTTAACAAGATTGATCTCAGTGCCAGGCCTCCGGCGACTGCCGAGGGGGCATTGGGCCCCGAATTCCACCTCTCGGCAAAGACGGGCTACGGCATGGATCTGTTGCGTGAGCACCTTAAGGCCCGTGCCGGATATCGTAGCGCCGGCGAGGGTAATTTCACCGCGCGCCGGCGTCACATCGATGCATTGGAACGCGCCCAGGCCCTGGTTTTACAGGGTGAAGCCCAACTTAAAGCCAGCCAGGCAGGCGAACTGCTGGCTGAGGACCTGCGCCAGGCGCAGCGGGCATTGGGGGAAATTACCGGCGAGTTTTCCTCCGATGATCTGCTGGGCCAGATTTTCTCCAGCTTTTGCATCGGAAAATAGCCTGATCAGGGCTTGAATTCCGACACCAGCTTTTTCATCCGCTTGTGGTGGCTGTCGCTGCTGTGAGGCCCATAGCGAAGCGCGGTGTATACCGAGGTGATGGTCTCCACCGCTTGTTTCAGGTCCGGGCGGGCAAGGATGACTCGCCTGGCATAGTCGGAGGGAGTTTCATTCGCCTCACGCCGCAGCCCTTTTCGGGCCAGCTTGTGACAGAAACGCCGGTAGCTGGACTGGGCCGGGTCGAGGCGCTGGCGTTTGGGAGTAAAAGTGATCAAGGTTGTCAGCGCCAGCAGTGCGAGCACGACGTAGACCAGCACGGGAACAATATCCCGCCATGAGCTGACCTCAAGGCCAAACTTTTCCAGCAACCTGTTTTGGGTTTGCTGGTCAAAGCCCAATACCCACTGATTCCACGCATTATTCATGCTGTCCGCACTGTATTGCAGCTGTTTTAACCAGTTGCTGAGGGTGCCCGACTCGGCATCATGAAAGCGGATCGCTTCACCATTTTCCTGTTGCGTTGTCTCGATGCTCTGTTCCACCCTTTCCGGGGCCACTGCTGCGGTGGGGTCCACCCGGACCCAGCCCCGGTGTCTGATCCACACCTCGGCCCAGGCGTGAGCATCGCGCTGGCGCACGATCAGGTAGTTACCCACGGTGTTGAGCTCCCCCCCCTGATAACCGGTGATTACCCGGGCGGGAATACCGGCGGCGCGCATGATGGTGACAAAACTGGAGGCGTAGTGTTCACAAAAGCCCTTTCTGCTCTCAAAGAGAAACTCATCCACCGGGTTGTCACCCTGAAGAAGCGGCGGTGTAAGGGTGTAGATAAAGGGTTGATTTCGATAGCGTTGCAACACCTCTTCGACGATGGCCTGGTCGTCCTCGTCAAATTGACGACGCAGCGATTTGCCCAGTGCTACGGTCCGGGGGTTGGCATATCTCGGCAGTCGCAGCGCCCGCTGAATCTCGTAGAGGGTCAGCCGGCCGGTGTTGTAGCGGGTGTAGGAGACCATTTCGTAGCGAACCCGCTCCCGCACCCGCTGGCTGGCGATGAGCTGGTAGTCCGATGTCAGTGTGGCGAAATCGGGGGCAAAGCCGGCGATGTCGAGGGCAAACAGCCAGCGCTTGTTGTGGGGTTCGAGGGTGACGGTGTACTCCACCGGGTCGGCCAGCTCCTCAACGTGAACATCGAGCAGGGAGGAGGAGGTGTAGTGACTTTTGGCGTCGATGTTGTACCAGCGGCGGCCATCGGTCTCCCACAAGATGGGGCCTCGCCAGTAGCGCAGGTCAAACGGAGGCAACTCCTCCTTGAACGAGGCGCGAAAGGCGATGGTCTCCGACTGACCCAGATTGCTGATGGAGCCGGGGGTCATCTCATCGCTGAGGCCCGTCAGGTTGGAGTAGGCATCGAGGGGTAGCCCCCAGATGGGGCCGGGAATACGCGGGAAGAGCAGAAACAGCACCAGGGCCAGCGGCAGGGCCTGGGCAATGAGTTTGAGCGCGTACCTGCCATTTTCACCTAATTTCCCCCGCTGATCCTGCGTCAGATTGATGTGGAGAGTAAAGATAAACCAGGTGACCACGGCCACATAGACGGCCAGCCAGATGCTTTGATCGTATAAAAAATGGGTGGAGAGAGTGAAATAGCACAGCAGGATCAGCACCATCACATCGCGGCGCTGTTTTAGTTCCAGCAGCTTCAAAATCAACATGACCACCAACAG
>JALTMR010000518.1 GCA_027001525.1 Gammaproteobacteria bacterium | reverse complement strand
TTTCAAGCGGAAAATCTGGCGCAGGTCATGTGCCGCCGCCTCCTCAGCGTCGACTGGCAGGGCTATCTTTACGATTGCGATTTCAACCAGATGCTCGACTTGCCAGCCCCCCTTGGCAAAGAGAACAGGACGCACATTCGCACGCTCTCGGCCGATGCACTGGCGGGGAAACAGATCGTCGTCAAAGACCACTGCTACGGTTGCACCGCCGGCCAGGGCAGCAGTTGCAGCGGCACACTGGAGTGATGCGGCTTTCCATTATTATTCCCGCGCTCAACGAGGCGAATAATATTCGCCGCACCTTGCTGCCGCTTCAGGCGCTGCGCCAGGAGGGGCACGAAATCATTCTGTGCGATGGTGGCAGTGAGGACGACACAAAGCGGCAAGCACAAACACTGGTAGACAAGCTGCTCGATGCCCCGAGAGGGCGGGCCCACCAGATGAATGCCGGCGCAGCGGTGGCAACAGGCGACCTGTTGCTTTTTCTTCACGCAGACACCCTGCTACCCGACAACGCGGCACAGGCCATTGCCGCAGCTGCCGATGGTACCCGACCGTGCTGGGGACGTTTCGATGTCCGCCTCTCCGGCCGGCAGCCACTGCTGAGGCTGGTGGAGTGGATGATGAACCAGCGCTCGCGCATCACCGGCATCGCCACAGGTGACCAGGGGATGTTCATCCAGCGCACGCTTTTCCATCAGATTGGAGGTTTCCCCCCCCTTGCCCTGATGGAAGACATTACCCTTAGCCGAACGCTGAAGCGCCACGCAGCGCCCATCTGCCTGCGCGCAAAAGTCACCACATCGAGCCGCCGCTGGGAAGAACAGGGCATCGCCAGCACCATTTTTCTGATGTGGCGCATGCGCCTCGCCTACTTCTTCGGGGCCTGCCCACAGCGCCTGGCGCACGCCTATCAAAGAGAGCAACAGCGCCGAGTATGAAATATCCCGCTGCCCGCATCCTGGTCTTCGCCAAGGCCCCGATCCCGGGCCAGGTAAAAACCCGCCTTGCACCGGTGCTCACCGACAGCGAAGCGGCGCATCTCCACGCCCGACTGGTTCTTCACACCCTGGCAACAGCGACCCAACCGCCGCTGTGCCCGGTGGAGTTATGGTGCGCCCCCGATGCGACGCACCCCTTTTTTCAGCAATGCCGGCAGCAATACAACATTACCCTGCGCCACCAATGCGAAGGGGATGTTGGCCAACGCATGGAACAGGCACTAAACGCAACACTGCAAACATCAGAGAGCGCCATACTCATCGGCACGGACTGCCCCGAGTTCACCACCGACGATCTGGAGGTGGCCCTGGGCCTGCTCAACCCGCCCAGGCAGACCACAACGGATGCTCCGGCACTGGTGCTTGGCCCTGCGGAGGACGGGGGATACGTTCTCATCGGTGCTCGCCGCTGCCACCCCTCCCTCTTCAGTCATATTGAATGGGGGACAGACAACGTTCTGGCGACCACCCGCCAACGCATTCAGACCCTGGGATGGCACTGGCAAGAGACCAGAACATTTTGGGATCTGGATCGTCCCGAGGACTGGCGACGTTATCAGCGGCAAGGAAAAAGGGGAGAAGTAGCTGCCTGGCAGGGCACAATGCCAAGCTGATTCAGGTGAGCGACCGCCCGTAATAAGGGGGCGTTAACTGGCAACAACCAGCCGCCTTGATTACAAAAACTGTACGCGCCGGATCTGCAACCGGCCTTCACTACGCACCACGTCAATCAACACACGCCCGGCTGAAAAATCGGGCTCCACCTGGCCCTGGTGCCACAGCGTCTTTTCATACTGAGCTTCGCCTTTTATGTAGCCGTCAGCTTGAGACCATTTGATGTCATTGATGGAGATGGTGCGCATTTCAGTCTTGCGAAACAGGGTCGCATGGTAACGGCTGATCTCATCTTTCCCCGAGTAACCATCCACCACCGCGTCAGGGGCGAACAAGGTGGTAAACAGAGAGACGTTGCCATTTTCATACGCCAGAATAAATGTGTACATCAAATCAGCCAGCTCCCACTCCGGCAGCGACGGTGGGGAGGATGGTGCCACCTCGGAAACGGCGGCGCTGCCAGGGGCAACTGTCGCGCCGGACTCCGCAGCTTCAGGCGTTTTCGCTGCCCCGCCCACGGCAACCCTGGCACGAGGGTCAAAAATGGAAGCGCGCTCCCCCTCGTCCCCGCGCTGGAGAGCATCTGCCGATGGCGTTGGTGCCTGTGCCGCAACCACCGGGCCGCTGGATTGTCCAGCGCTCGCCAGGCCAGCGCCTTGAGTTGCGGGGGGGACAGGCTCCTGCTGTCGATCAGCCGCAGCCATAAAATAGGCAACCGCCGCTCCCAGCACCACCGCCCCAATCACCACAGAGATAATCATGACGGGCCTGGATTTAGACCGGGACTCCCTCCCACCAAACAGCTCGTGATCTGCTTCAACAACAAACGCCTCACCACCCATCTCGGCCCCGGCAGCACGCTCGGCGGTCATTGGCGGTGGCACGGGCTCAAATAACTCATCAAAATCATCTTCCTTGGGCAACTCATCCCGCGAAGGTGTTTTGGCTTTTGGCAGCGGCAGCTCCACCACCTTGGAGCGCTTGGTCTTTGGTTTTGGTTTTGGTTTCGGCTCAGACTCGGGCCGAGGTTTTGGTTTCGCTTGTTGCGGCCTGGACTGTTTCGGCTGAGGCTTCGCCTCAGGCGCAGCTTGTTGTGGCTTTTTCCCGGGAGATGGCTGCTGCACTGCGGGCCGGGAAGCCTCCGCCGGTTTCGTAACACGGGGCTTCGCCGCCGCTTGTCCGGCAGCGTTCGACTTGGGCCGGTCAACGCGAGGGGCCGAGGCGGGCTCACTTTCTTTCTCCTTGGGCCACTTCACCTGAACCAGTTTGGCCGCAGGAGTCTGCCCCCCCTGCGCGGCGGCAGAGACCGCTTTCACAATTTTGGGTCTTGGCTTGGGTTCCTTCTGCGGCTGACGCTTGACCACACTGGAAGAGGGAGCCAACGGATCGAGATGCTGTTCATTCGCCGGCGCGGAAGAGACGCTTTTGGTTCGCCCTACCTCCACGTTAGCCGAGCCAGCCGATGGGGAACGGGAGGGAGAGGGCGATGACACTGCCGCAGAGCTTCCGCCACTGGCTTGACGAGCCACTGGCTGCTGTTGCTCCGGCAACGGTGCCAGCCCCTCTTCTGCGGCCTGTGCCGACACCGCAGGCACATCGACGTTCGTCCACGCACCGGTACCTTCCTGCTTCAGCTCGTCCAGCACAGCGCAGACCAACGCTTCGTCGATACTCTCTTTCTCGTCCATACAGGCAGCGAGAAGAATCCGGTCAACCAGCATATTGATCAGACGGGGCACCCCCCGGCTGACCTGAAAAATAATGGACATCGCTGCCCCACTGAAACCCGGCGTACCACTCCAGCCAACGCGCTGAAGGCGGTGGGCCACGTAGGCCCGGGTTTCCGGGGCGGAGATGGGTTTGAGATGGCAGCCAGCGATAATTCGCTGCGACAGCTGCTCCATGCTGGGTGCGGCCAGGGTTTTACGCAGCTGCGGCTGGGCCGAGAGCACCGTCTGCAGCAGGCCCTGGTGACCCACCTGGAAATTGGACAGCATGCGCAGCTCTTCCAGGGAGCGAGGGGGCAGGTTCTGTGCTTCATCCACCACCAGCAGGGATTTTTTCCCCGCCGTATGCTGCGCCACCAAAAAATCTTGAATGATACTCAGCAGCTCAGCCTTGTTTTTAGCCGCCCGCTGATCGATACCGAAGTTCTCCGCCACCGAACGCAACACATCTTCTGCCCGAAGATTTGTGTTGGTGATCATGGCGATGCAGTACTCCTGGCTGGAAAGCTCCGCCAACAGCGTCTGCACCAACATCGTCTTGCCGGTACCTGGCTCCCCCGTCACCACGACAAAACCCTGCCCCTGGTGAAGCCCGTAACGCAGGTAGGCCAGGCCGCGCTTATGGCCTGCGCTGGCAAAAAAGAAACTGGGATCTGGCGCTATCCGAAACGGATTAGCCTTAAACCCGTAATATGACTCGTACATGAGATGTTTCCTTAGTCCCGCCTTCTACAGCCCATACTCTATCTACGTAAGCGGTAGCAATGATGAGCCCGTGCGATGATTTTATTATTCTCGGCGAAAGCAACCACCCGCCGTCGCCCACTTATTATTGTGCCGCCATTATAACCAACTTACCGCACACATGGCAGATGAACCAATAGCGCGCGACGAGAGGTGCCCTTGACGAAGGTAAACGCAACGACCGCCGTGACCCGCTTTGTCACCATAACAGCTTTCGCATCCGTCACAAGCATGCCTATAATCCGACCATTCTACTACGTCATTAAGGAACTGCGATGAATTCACCCATTAAATTTGCCTTTATTTTGTTAGCCGCCCTGCTTGCTGGCGGCTGTGGCTCGCAAAACAGTGGCTCCCATAGCCAGGACATCAGCCAGACAGAACTGATCAAACTCTCCGAGACGGACCCATCCCTGCTCATTCTTGATGTCCGCACACCGCAGGAATACGCCCAGGGCCATGTTCCCAAGGCCAAATTGATTCCTCACACCGAGCTTAAGTCCCGGCTGGCAGAGATCAATGATGCGAAAGACAAAACCGTCGTGGTCTACTGCAAGAGCGGCTACCGCGCAGGCATCGCCCAATCGATCCTCACCGAGGCAGGTTTCACCCGGGTCATGCACCTGGACGGTGACATGAGTGGCTGGAAAAGCGCTAAACTGCCCATCGAACGCTAATCCCCCGGACACTGTAGCGCATGGCCAAAGCAGACATCCTCCTTCGCTCAAAAGTTAAAAAAGCGCAGCAAGCCCTTGAACAAGGGCGATTAGGTGATGCAAAAACGCTCTATCAGCAGATCATCGCCAGGAGCAGGAACGACGCCGATTCCTGGATAAACCTGGGTTGCGTTCATGGGCAACTGGGGGAGCTGGCCGACGCCCTGCGCTGCTTTGAAAAAGCACTCCACCTCAGCCCCCGGTCAGCCGAGGCGTATGTCAACCTTGGCAAAATCCATGCTGACCAGGGCCAATGGGAACAAGCGGCCCGGGCCTACGGCGGCGCAGTCAAACTAAAGCCCGACTGGCCCCAGGCATTGTTCGACTACGCCAATGCACTGCATCGGTTGGGACAGCTGCCGGAGGCCATCGATCACTACCAACGGGCCCTGGCCCTGGATCACACCGACATCGACTCGGCGGTCAATCTGGCAGGGGCACTCTTTGCCATGCAGCGACAGGATGAAGCCCTCGGCTGTATTCAGCAGGTACTGCAACGGGTACCAAAGCACCCCCAGGCCCTGCTACTGGCGGCCAACATGGCACGCCAAAGAGGCGAGCTGGACAGCGCCCTGCACCATGCCAGACAGCTACGTGCCCTGACGCAAAACCAGCCATCAGCCATCGTCCTTGAGGCGCAGATACTGGAGCGCCGGGGAGAGTGGGAAGCCGCCTATGAACTCATTGCCCCCTGGCTCAAACCACCATTGCCCCACCCCGCACTGGCCACCCTGTTCGCCAGATTATGCCGGCGACTGGAGCGCTGCGACGAAGCAGCGGCGTTACTGGAGACAACCCTTGCACAGCCGATGAGCAGCCGCCAGTCCCACGCCGACCTGCACTACGCCGCCGGTGAAGTCTATGACACCCTGGGCCGCTACGAGCAGGCCTTCAGCCACATTCGCCAGGCCAACGACATGGCCCTGGCCGGATTCGACAGCGAGGCCCATCACCGCTATGTCGCAGCCATCAAACAGTGCTTTAACCACGATTTTTTCAACAGCGCAGCCCGAGCCACCCAGATCGATGCTAGCCCGCTGTTTATCATCGGTATGCCGCGTTCAGGCACCACACTGGTCGAGCAGATTCTCTCCAGCCACCCCGATGTTTACGGCGCCGGGGAGCTGCCTTTTCTGGATCAGATTGCCCGCCAGGCCAGCCAGACCCTTGCCCCGGCCCATACGTTCCCGGCCGGCATGGCACAGCTCAGCCAGACCCAAACCGAAGCGATGGCCCGGCAATACCTGACACAGACAGCGCGCTTCAGCACTACCCACCGTTACATCAGCGACAAAATGCCGCAGAACTTTTTCTACCTCGGCCTGATCGCCCAACTGTTTCCAAACGCCAAAATCATCCACTGCCAGCGTCATGCTCTCGATACCTGCCTCTCCTGCTACTTCCAGAACTTCAACGCCGGCCAGGGCTACAGCAATGACCTCACCACGCTGGCCCACTACTACAACGACTACCAGAGCCTGATGCAGCACTGGGAACAGCACCTGCCACTGAAAATAATCAGCGTCCGCTACGAAGCCCTGGTCACCGAGCCTGAAACCCACATCAGGCAGCTGCTCTCCAGCCTCGATCTTCCCTGGCATGAGCCGTGCCTGAGTTTCTACAACAACAAACGCACCGTCACCACCGCCAGCTATCAGCAGGTTCAACAGCCGCTCCACCGTGCCTCGATCGGACGCTGGCAACGCTATCAGCCCTACCTGGCCCCGCTGCTCGACACCCTGCACCAATAGCCCTGCATCCAGCCCGGATCCAGACAGAGAAATTGGACACAACAGCGATGGCTATCCACGGTAGAATGGCGCTCTTTATATCGGTTAACCCAAGACCAGCACGATGACACAACCAAGCCAGCCTTTCTGGATCGCAAAAACACTGGAAGAGATGAGCCGCGCCGAGTGGGAGAGCCTCTGCGACAGCTGCGGCCGCTGCTGCCTCTACAAACTCGAGGATGACGACACGGGCGAAATTTACTACACCGACGTCGCCTGCAAATACCTCAATGCAGACAACTGCAGCTGCAGTGATTACAGCCAACGCCAGGCACTGGTACCTGATTGCCTGGTACTCGATATCAAACGACCGGAGTACATTCGCATGCTGCCCAACAGCTGCGCCTATCGCCAGCTCTACGAGGGCGAACCTCTGGCTGACTGGCACCCGCTTATCAGCGGCAACCCCAACTCAGTCCACGAAGCGGGCATCTCCATCAAAGGCAAATACGTCACCGATGACACCGTTAGCATTGACGACCTGGAAGACCACATCATTGGCAAACTGGACTGATACCATGGCCGGCAAACGAGTCATCAGCTACCTGATCGGGCTCTCGCTAAGCCTGCTCAGCGCCGCCAGCCAGGCGAACAGCGCCGGCCTGAACCTCAACCCTGACGGCCCCGGCATCCACTACACGCGCCCCAATGTCGAGTACTCACAGCCCTGGACACGCCAGCTCGGGCTCCACCAGCAGCGGCTGGAGGCGTTGAGCGCACAGCAGCCAGATGGCCGCCACCTGCTGCTGGCCGGCATCATAGAACTGAACAAGTACAGCGGCCAGTGGCCAGACCGTCAAACCACATTGACCCCCACCTTGCGGCTCATCGGTGCCAATATCTTCAGCCACCGGCTGCTGGCGGTGGCAGCAGGCGGCAACTACCGTCTCGCCAAAGGTGCCCTGGACTTCCTCCCGGCTGACCTGCTGTTCGATGCTTACATCAGCCCCAGGCTCACCACCTTTGGCAGCGCCAACTACCTGTGGGGCATGAGCATCCAGGCCAACTTTCCGCTCCCGCAAAATAACGAATTCAATATCGGCTATCGAGCCATCAAAAGCTCGCTGGATAAAGAGGGGCGCAAGCCCATTGCCCAGGGCCTCTATCTCGGCCTGACCACTCTCTTTTAATCCATGGCGAGCACAGATCCAATGTCGGAGAAACAAGATGCACGCATCCATTGAAACGCTTCAGGAGATTGTCATCAGCGCCGCACGGGAGGAGCTTCTGCCCCGCTTCGCCCAGGTCAAGCGCAGCCACAAGACCGATGGCAGCATCCTGACCGAAGCTGATCTCGCCATGCACAGCCGCCTCGAACAGGCGTTGCAGAAGCAGTGGCCACAATATCAGTTCATGGGGGAAGAGATGAGCACCGAGCAGCAGCAAGCCATGCTGCAGGACACCTCCGCCGGCGTCTGGTGCCTTGACCCTCTGGACGGCACCAGCAACTTTGCTGCCGGCATCCCCTATTTCAGCGTCTCACTCTCGCTCATCAAAGGTGGCGAGGTGGTCATCGGCCTGGTCTACGACCCCACCCGGGACGAGTGTTTCTGCGCTGTTAAAGGCGAAGGAGCCCGGCTCAACGGCAAGCCGCTCGATGCCAGCGCCCCGCCCAGCCTGAAAAAATGCACTGCCCTGATCGACTTCAAACGCCTCCGCCCGGAGCAGGCCCAACGCCTGGTGACCGAGATGCCCTATGGCTCACAGCGCAGCTTTGGTTCCGTGGCGCTGGACTGGTGCTGGATCGCCGCCGGCCGCTGTCACGTCTACCTGCACGGCAAACAGCATATCTGGGACTACAGCGCCGGCTACCTGATACTCCACGAAGCCGGCGGTTGCTCCGTGACGCTGGAGGGAGAGAGCGTCTTTCGTCCCACCCTGACCGCCCGATCTGCCCTGGCAGCGCGGGACCCGGCACTGTTTCGGGCCTGGGCACAGTGGTTTGGCATCAACACCGCCGCACAGGATGTGACCGAGCCGGATGCGGCAACACACTGAATTGCGACGGGCCTTTCCTGGTGCCCGCACTTGCCAAAGGGGTGATGCTTTCTCCCCATTGATCACTGTCGGGGTGGACACCCCGGCGACGATCTAATAGTTTTCATCCATTTCAACCAATAGCGACTATCTACACCATGTCTGGAAAACAGCCCTCCAAACGCAACCTGCGCAAAACCGTCCTGCGCCGTTTTGAAAACACCTTCGACCTCGACCGCCTTCACTACGAGCGCCGCACAAAACCCGGCAAAGAGGCCGCTAAACTCACCGGGCTTGTGTTCGCCTCCGTGGTCTTCTTTGCCGGCTTTGGCCTGGCCTACATCAGCCACTCCCGAGGCGTGATCGATGACATGTTTTTCAACAAGCTGGTGTTTCTCTTCATGATCCCCTCCTCTGTCATCGGCGGCACCGCCTGGCTGATCAGCAGCAACCGCAGAGAGTTTAAAATTCGGGAAGATATCCGCGCCCACATCACCGAATTTGAAGGCGAAAAAGGCACGCTATGGCGCTACGAAGAGGCACTCAAACAACTCAATCTGAAAAAGGTCGACATGGAGGGATTGATCGAGGCCTCTCACGAAGGGCGGCTGATCAAAATGGCCCCAGAAGATGTCTGCGCCGCCATTCGCGCCCTCCACGATCTGCTCAGCAACAGCACCACGCCAGCGGCGGTCTTCACGGCCATTGAAAGTCATTTCAGCAGTGATCAAGAGGAGACAAACAAGGGGTAGATCGCCCAGCCGCGATCCCCCCCTAAAACGAGCGCCCGAGACGAAGATAAAACTGATTCTCCCCGCCCTCATTAAAACCGTGAGCAACCCCCACGCGCATGAAAAAGTCAGCGCGGTAGAAAATATTGGAGGCCAGCACCAGCTCCGCTCCGGCACCGGTGCGCCAGGATCGCCCGCCACCGTCGCTGCGCCAGGCGTCCCCGCTGTCCACAAACAATGCCCCCGAAAGCTGACTCAGCCCCAGCGGGGGCACCATCAGCCCTCGCTCCACCAGGCGCAAGGGAAAGTGCCACTCCACACTCAGCAGTGCCAGGCGGTTACCACGCAGATCACGCTGGCTGAGGGGGTAGCCTCGCAAGGCATAACCTCGCTGGGCAAAGGGGGCTGTGCTGAAGGAGGCCGCGCTGGCACTGGGGGCCAACAGGCCCAACGTGGCGCTATCGCTGCCCCCCAAATAGAAATCGCTCACGCCATCATCCCCCCTGCCCGCGACAACGCGTACGCCAATGAGCTGC
>JALTMR010000517.1 GCA_027001525.1 Gammaproteobacteria bacterium | reverse complement strand
GTTACGTACGGCCGTTTCTGCTGGATGACGTTGCGGAAATAGGGCGTCGTTTTCATGTGGTTTCAATGTATAGCCAGCGCGAATCTCCGTCAAATAGCAATGTCGTTTGGTGGTGCTGCGGTGCGCACCCTACGGGGCTTCGTGCGCGCGCCGGATGGCATTCCGTGTATTTCCGTGTGATTCCGTGGCCATCTCCCCCTAAAGTTTTCCTGGAAGGAGCCGCTGACAAAGGCGGGGACGGTGAATGCCCGGACGGGGCATATCCGTCAAGGTTCAAGACCGGATGCGGCCAAGTGGCTGATCCGGCAAGCATCGAGGAGAGCAAACCATGCCTCAGATCATCAATACCAACGTCATGTCGTTGAATTCCCAGCGCGCGCTGAACCGCAACCAGAGCGCCCTGGCCACCTCCATCCAGCGCCTGTCCTCGGGCCTGCGCATCAACAGCGCCAAGGACGATGCCGCCGGGCTGGCCATTTCCGAGCGCATGACCGCACAGATCCGCGGCCTGAACCAGGCGAGCCGCAATGCGAACGATGCTATCTCGCTGGCCCAGACGGCCGAGGGTGCCATGTCGTCTGCCACCGACATCCTGCAGCGCATCCGCGAGCTGGCGATCCAGTCCGCCAACTCCACCAATTCGGCTTCTGATCGCCAAGCGCTCCAGCAGGAAGTGGATCAGCTTGTATCCGAGCTGAATCGCGTCGCGACGACGACAGAATTTAACGGCCTCAAGCTTCTGGACGGCACTTTTACTTCTCAGCAGTTCCAGGTGGGGGCTAATGCAAGCCAGACACTCAGTGTTAGTGTGGATAGCATTCGAACCACGGATATAGGTGCCTACGTAAACAGTGACAGCGATCTCACAGGAAACAGCGCTGGTACGGCTACTGCCACTGCCACCAATATCACTAGCGGAGCTTTCCAGGTTGCTACATACACTGGCGTGGACAGCAACCCAATCGATTCTGCATCCAATAAAGTTGTAATCAATGGCACTACCATTAAGGACTCCGCGGACTACGTTGTGTCCAGCGATACTACTTTTCGTGGCAGTGACAGCGCCTACGCAAAGGCGGCGGCTATAAATGCATCAGGTGTGGCGGGTGTTACTGCTTCGGCGAAAACTGAGATTACCTTCAATGCTGTCGGCTCTTCGAGTGACCTGTTCCTGGATTTCTCGAATCTTGCTGCTAGCGATAGTGCCACCTATACGCTGCAGATCAACAATGTCACCATCTACAATGGTACAGGTTTGACTGGCGGTGGTACGGAGACCATTAGCATCGATGATGCCATAACGACCATTAACAGTTATAAATCGAGTACTGGCGTCTCTGCTTCGAAGGATTCGAGCGGAAATCTCGTGTTAACGGCTGAGGATGGCAGGAATATCGAGGTGGATGAGTCTATTACTTTTACGTGGGATGGCACCGATGGTAGTAATGGGGCAGTAGAAACCGTCTTTGCTACCCAGACTATCAACGATCCGACCACCGCTGGATCACAAACATTCGATCAGGCAGCAGCCACCTACCGTGGAAAGGTGACCCTGACCTCCAATGATGACATCTCCATTAGCAGCGGTGAAAACGTAATCGGCTTTACAGGTACTTCGCTGCAAGCGAGCGGTTCCATGGAAGGTGTTGACATCTCGACAGTGGATGGTGCCAATGCCGCCATTCTCGCGGTCGACTCGGCGCTGGACACCATCAACAGCTCGCGGGCCAAGCTGGGTGCCATCCAGAACCGCGTGGAGTCCACCATCAGCAATCTGCAGACCACGGCCGAGAACCTGTCGGCTGCGCGTTCGCGGATCCGCGATGCGGACTTCGCGGCCGAGACGGCCAAGATGACCCAGATGCAGATCCTGCAGCAGGCCGGCGTGGCCATGCTGGCCCAGGCCAACTCTCTGCCGCAGCTTGCGCTGCAGCTCCTGCAGTAAGCAACCACCGGAAGGCGCTGACGCCGCCGCCAGGGACGGGCGGCGGCGCCACCGGCGCCAAGGGGGCGAAACATGGCTTCCATGCTCATATCCATGCCCGCGATCCCTGCACCGGCCGGCACCGGTCCGGGCGGCAGCGCGTCCGCGCCGTCCCGCCCAGAGGGACCAAGGGCCACAGCCGTCGAGCCGGCCAGGTTGTCCAGGATGAATGGCGAACAGAACGCTTCCACTGAAGCCGGGAAGGAGGAACGGGGCACCGTGTCCGGCGAGGCCCTGGACCGGGCCGTGAGCCGCTTGCAGGAATACGTCCAGGTGGTGCGGCGCAACCTAGAGTTCAGCATCGACGAAACCACGGACCGGCTGGTGGTGAAGGTGGTGGACGCAGAGACCGAGGAAGTAGTGCGGCAGATTCCCTCCGAGGAGGCCCTGGCCCTGGCACGGCGTCTCCAGGAAGCGCGCGCGGAGCAGCAGGGATTGCTCCTGTCCACCGAGGCCTGAGCAGGCATCCATCTTGCATTCCTTGCATCGGGTTCAACAATAGGAGGGCCTGATGGCAACCCTGACAT
>JALTMR010000516.1 GCA_027001525.1 Gammaproteobacteria bacterium | reverse complement strand
ATCAGTGCCAGGCGGATTGTCGTCTTTGATCTCGACGGCAATTTCAAACGCTTTATCGGCGACCCCTCCCTGCTCAAACGCCCCGGGGGCGTCAGCGTCTCGCCCGATGGTCAAAAACTCTATGTGATCGACACCGGCGGAGTCGATAACGATGCCCACCATCTCTACATCTTTGATGCCCAGTCAGGTGAACTGCTGGCAACCATTGGCCAGCGCGGCACGGAACCCGGCAACTTCAATCTGCCACTCCAGGTCGCCACTGCGGCGGACGGCACGGTCTACGTTGTGGACAAGGGAAATTTCCGGGTGCAGGCCTTTGACGAACATGGCCGCTACTTGCGCAGCTTCGGCACGGTGGGGCGTCTGCCAGGGCAGTTTTTCAGCCCCAAGGGGATTGCAACCGATGCCACGGGCAACGTCTATGTGGTGGATACCGCCTTTGGTAACGTGCAGATATTCAACGCCCAGGGAGAGCTGCTGATGGTCATTGGCCAGCGGGGGCAGTCCAGCGCACCAGGCAACTACATGCTACCGGCCGGTGTGGATGTCGACGAACAGGGCAAGGTCTATATAACGGATCAGTTTTTCAGGAAGGTCGATATCTTTCGTCCTGTTGGCCTGAAAGAGCCAGCTTCCTCCCCCCCGTAGCTCAGGCCTCATCACCAGGCGGACGCCAACCCCACGCGGAGGTTTCGAGCCATTTGGCCAGTGCCTCGGCCGTCATCGGTTTTGCCACGTAGTAACCCTGCACTGCATCACAGCCCAATGTCTTCAGCATCTCATAGGTCGCCTGGTTGTGAACGCCCTCGGCCACCACGGCAATGCCAATGTTGTGGGCCAGATCGATAATCGAACGCACGATCACCGCATCGCTCTCATCCTCCACCATATCGCGCACAAAGGACTGGTCAATCTTCAGCTCATCCACAGGCATTTGCTTTAGGTGGGTCAACGATGAATAGCCGGTGCCGAAATCATCGATGGACATCTTGACCCCCATGTCGCTGAGCATCCCCAACGCCTCAAGCGCGCGCACCGGATCTTCCATAATGGCCGTTTCGGTAATTTCCAGTCGGATCAGACCGGGCTCCCGGCACAGATCGCTGATGAGCTGACTCACCTTGCGGGGAAACTCAGGGTCCTGCATGTTACGCACGGACATATTGAGCGCCACATGCAGATCCATCCCCTGGGAGAGATGGGTTTCACACTGCCCCAGGCCAGCGGTTAACACCCATTCGCTCAACGCACCGATCAAACCGGCCTGCTCGGCCAGCGGCACAAACTCATCGGGCGACAGAAGACCATGGATCGGATGGTCCCAACGCACCAGCGCTTCCACACCATATACCCGTCCCGTCGCCATATCGACTTTGGGCTGGTAGTACAACACCAGCTGGTCCATATCAATGGCCAGGCGTAACTCCCCCAGCAGGGCCAGATTCTTCAGGCTGTGCTGATCAGTCAGCGGGTCGTAGAGGCTGTACCCCAGATGATTTCGCTTGGCCACATACATGGCCACATCCGCGCGCTGCAACAGCATCACCTCGTCCTCACCATGCTGGGGAAACAGGGCGATACCGATACTCACGCCAACGTGCAGCAACTGCGCCTCTGCATAAAAAGGGGCATCTACGGTGGAGAGCAGCTTCGCCGCAATGTGGGTGGCCTGTTCGACGTTGGTGCGGGGCAATAACACGGCAAACTCATCTCCCCCCAGGCGGGCAATGGTGTCCGACTCACGCAGCACCTCTCGCATACGTTTGGCAGCCTGCTGCAACACCCGGTCGCCATATTGGTGGCCCAAGGTGTCGTTGATCTCCTTGAAGCGATCCAGGTCGAGCACCAGTAACGCCAGCGGCTGCTGGTTACGCCGGGAGAGCAGGATGCTTTGACGAATGCGGTCCGATAGCAAAGTGCGGTTGGGCAGCTCGGTCAATGCGTCGTGCAGTGCCTGATGTTGCAACGCCGCTGTCTGGCGTTTGAGCTCGGTAATGTCCCGCACCACCGCATTGAAGTATCGACGATCACCGATGATCATTTCGCTGACAGCCAGCTCCAGCGGGAAGGTAGAGCCATCCTTGCGCTGACCAACCACCTCTATGCGGCTGTTGATCACCCGACCACGACCGGTGATGATGTATTTCTGCATGTAGCGACCATGTTCACGCCGGTAAGGCTCCGGCATGAGCATACTGACATTCTGCCCCACCAGCTCTTTCGCCGTGTAGCCGTACATCTTCTCAACCGCGTGATTTACGCTTTCGATAATTCCCTGTTCATCTGCGGTAATAATGGCATCAAACACATTTTCGGTAACGGCACGAATCCGTGTCTCCGTCGCCAGCAACTGATCCTGCATCGCGTTAAATACCGTAACCACCTGCCCCAGCTCATCACGCGCGCCCATTTTCAACTTCACGTTTCGCTCACCTGCCCCCACCCGCACAATCGCGTCGCGCAGCTGATTGATGGGCCACAGCACACTCACCCTGACAACCCCCCACACCACTA
>JALTMR010000515.1 GCA_027001525.1 Gammaproteobacteria bacterium | reverse complement strand
TGAAACGAGTGAGCAGTGGGCGGGATGAGTGAATCATGATTGAAGATACGGTAATTCTGGTGGTGGACGACGACCCCGACGTGCTGGCCATGACGGCCTTGCAGTTGGAGGCCAAGGGCTGGGTGGTGGAGACGGCGGAGTCCGGCCAGGAGGCGCTGGACAAGGTCCGGGCCGAGCCCGGGCGCTACGGCGTGGTGGTCTCTGATGTGGTGATGCCCGGGATGGGGGGCTATGAGCTGTGCGTAGAGCTCAAGAACAACGAAGAGACCATGCTGATCCCTATTCTGTTCGTCTCCTCCCTGGTCAGTCTTGAAGAGAAGACCAAGGGCTACGGGGTGGGGGTGGACGACTACATCTCCAAGCCGGCCGATATCGATGAACTGAGCATGAAGGTAAACCGCCTGGTGACGAACAAGTCGCATGGCGAGCAGCTCAATAGCCAGCTGGCCGAGAGCCAGACGGTAGCGATGCAGGCCATGACTTACTCCAGTGACCTGGGCCAGGTGCTTGAATTTTATAAAAACTCCATCGCCACCAAAGATTTCAAGGCGCTGGCGGAGCTGTTGTTTCAGTTTACCGGTGAGCGTGGGCTGCGCTGTACCCTGCAGATACTGACGCCCCAGGGGGTGCTGAATTTTGGTGACCGGGGCGAGGTGTCGCCACTGGAGTCCAACGTGATCGAGCTGTCCCGCACACGGGGGCGTTTCTTCGATTTTGGCCCCAGAACGGTGATCAATTACGACGATTTTTCCCTTCTAACCAAAAACATGCCGGTTGATGACCCGGAGCGTTACGGCATTTTCAAAGACACCCTGGGCACCCTGTGCAACGCCATTGAGGCGCGGGTGAAGTTTCTTCTGCACGAAGATTCGGCGCGTCAGAATGAGCAGATTGTCTCCACTGTACTGGGGGTTTTAGAGGATATTCACACCACCTTCTCTGATATTCAGCAAGCCAATATGGGGGTGATCAACCAGTTGAGCGAGGCGTTGGACGAGGCGATGATGGATCTGGGTCTGACCTCTCACCAGGAGGAGCTGGTGCGTGAACTGGTGGACGAGTGCCGGGATAACAGCAGCGCCGTCTTCACGCGCAGTGAAGTGCTCTACGAGAAGTTCGATGAGGTTAAAGGCAAGCTGGATGCCATTCTGAACGGCTGACCTGCGGATCACCTGGTCGCGCTGTCGGTGCCTTTCACTGAGCGCAGGGCCGGTACAAACAGCGTTGGGTCGACCCGGGCGTCATTCAGGCTGACACTCCAGTGAACGTGTGGCCCGGTGACCCGGCCGGTCATGCCAATGGTGCCGATGGCCTCTCCCCGTTTGACTGTTTGGCCCGGCTTCACATCGATGCGGTCCATGTGGCAATACATGGTGATCAGCCCCTGGCCGTGGTCGATAAGAACGGTGTTACCGTTGAAAAAATAGTCTCCCGTAGTGATGATTTTTCCGTTGGCCGGGGCCCGTAGTGGTGTGCCCTGGGGCGCGGCGATGTCGATGCCGCTGTGGGGTTTGCGGGGCTGCTCGTTGAAAAAGCGCTTGAGCCCGAAGGGGCTGCTGAGTCGACCCTCCACCGGCAGATCCAGCGCCAGCGTCTGGGCGAGCAGCGCGTCCTGCCAGTGGCCGAGGGCGGCGCGGATCTCCTTCTTCTCTGCGCCGATGCGCGTCATGTCCATTTTATTGGGATTCACCTTGCGCTTGTCTTTGATGGTGATGTACTGCCGCTCATATTCTTTGGCTCTGACGTTGAAGTGCCGCTTCTCGTGACCGTTGACGATGAGGCTGTGTTCACCGCTTTTCGCCCCTAGCGGGATGCCCACCACGGCCAGCCAGCGGCCCTCTCTCTGTACCACCATGACGGGCTTGCCCCGGTAGCGCACCTTGGGTGGCTGGTGCTGTGTCACCCCCAGCTCAATGATGGCCACGCCGCCGGGAACAGTTGCTTGCTGTGGCAGAGCCAGCGTGGCAGGCGTTTGAGCGTGGCCGCTTTGCCAGGCCAGCAGCAACGCGGCAGCCAGAAGGAGGCGGGTTGCCAGTGAAGGGGTGGCGGTTCGTTGCACGAATCGGGGGGAGATCATTTTCTTACCTCTTCTACCCGGCAGAGCAGGCTGCCCCGGGCCAGTGTCGTCTCGATGTGGTCGCCCACCCGGACACTGCCGGCGTCGGTGATCAGGCGCTGATCGTCTGCCTGCCGGGCGATGGCGTAACCGCGCTCCAGCGTCGCCAGCGGGCTGACGTTGTCCAGCGCCCGGCTGATGGCTGCCAGCCGCTGCTGTTTGTTGTTGAGTTGTTGTTGCAGGGCGTGGTGCAGGCGCTGGGCCAGCTGCTGGTTGTGTTCTTGCAGGTGGCGCAGCGGCACAAGGGGGTTGTGGTGCTGCAGGCGGGCGTTGAGCGTCGCCAGTTGTGCCTGGGCCTGGCGCAGCCTGTTTTGAAGGGCGCGTCGCAAGCGCAGGGCCAGTTCGTCGATGCGCTGTATCTGTTGCTCCAGTCGTTCCCCCGGATGGCACTGTTGCAACC
>JALTMR010000514.1 GCA_027001525.1 Gammaproteobacteria bacterium | reverse complement strand
TAATTTCGTATGTAGACATCAAACCACGAAAAGCGGGCATCACCCCGCCACCTTGTTCTATCATCTGAAGCAGCTGGGGATCACTTTTGAACAGTGCCCCTCCCCGACGAAAGTCAGGCACACCAGGCATCCTCGCCACCCCACGCGCACCGTGGCAGGTAGTGCAGTGCATATTATAGAGTTTGGCCCCGGCACGCGGATCGGCCGCCTGTGCAGGAGTGACCACCAACATGACCCACATGGCCAGCGCCGTGCCCAGACCCAGCTTAATCACTTTTTTCATATTCTTCGTCCCCAACATGAGGCGGATTGAAGGCCACAATACTACCACTCCCGGGCAATGGCTGTCCCGCTTCGGGGCGGCGCTCCACTCACTCCACCTGCAAACCCGAATAGTCACCCGCGAAGGCCTGCTGCAGGAGCGCCACTACCTCATCTCGATGCCACTCCCGCGCCCCGGGCACACGCTGAATCAAACGCCCGTCAGGCGCAATCAACAAGGTATAGGGATAAAGTTGAATCCCCAGTTCACCACTGGCCTGGACGCCGCCAGGATCGAGATAGTTGGTGAAGCGGATCTTTCGCTCAAGTAAAAACTCACGCACCACATGAGCATCATCATCAACAGAGAGGCCGAGCACCGCAAATCGCTCCGGATCCAGAGCATCACTCAAGGCCTGTAATGCCGGCATTTCGCGCCGGCATGGCTCACACCAGGTCGCCCACAGGTTCAGCACCACCAGCTTGCCACGGTAGGCGGCCAAAGAGGCCTGCCCCCCATCGAAAGTGGCCAGCTGAATATCGGGTATGCCTTCGCCGACCACCAGCGTGTCCGTCAGCGCCTGATCCGATGAGGAGCAACCAAACAGGGAAGAGACAAAAAAGCCCAAAACGGCAAGATTCAAACCGGCTTTGGGCATGTTAATACAGCGCTCCCGCAATCAGGAAAAGCTAGTGTGGTGTAATGGACAATACGCGCATATAGCAAAGTGCTCATCCCCCAGCTGCTAGGCGTGTTTTTGAAGGCATAGCGGGCCTACGTCGAGAAAACACAACAACGCAGATGGGGGATGAGCGCTTTGCCCGGAGGGAGCGCCACAAATTCGCCGCCACTGCGTTGCCGTTCTTGAAAAGGCGGCCGACATTTCCTGCGAACGGCGCCTTGTTGCGACAAATTTGTGACGCTCTATATGCGCGTGTTGTCTGTTACACCACACTAGGGCACGACGCTGTCGATCGTCAGCACCAGACCGCTGGTGCCAATGGCAACCGGTTGGCTCAGGCCCTGCAGGTCACCGCTTTGGGGCATGGCGTCACCCGCTTTGGAGATACGGGCACCGACAACCACTTCGGCAAAATTGGCCATACTCATGGAGGGCATCATCGCCATGCTCTCATCAAGCGAAAAGTCGCGTGGCAGATCACTGACCTGGGTGCGAATAATCGCCAGCGGCATCGGCGGCCCGTCCACTGCCCGGGCAAAAATAAACAGCGTATCGGTAGGCGCTACCTTATCGCGCAGCTCGTCACTCAGACTGACCCGGCCGCTCACCTCAGCCCTGGCAGCCACCGGAGCGGCGACACCGGCCACCGCCGCCTCGGCCTCAGCAATAGCGGCAGCTGAACCGGTAGAGGGGGCCAGTTCACCAAATTCACCACGCTCTTTTCGCTTCTGATAAGTCAGCGCTTCCTTGATATTGGCGCGCATGACATCAGCATCTTCCGAATTGGGCGGTACAGCTTTAAGCAGGCGATTGTAGTATTCGATGGCGCCGGTAAAATCACCGCGTTCAAAATAGGCCGTACCCAGGAGCCACAACGCTTTCTGGTTGACGGGATCAACCTGCAGCGCTCTTTCCAGCAGCTCCATCGGCTGGCCTTCCAGGCTTTCGCCATTGGCCATGGCCAATGCGTCTGCGTAGTCAGTCAAAACGTTAGGGTCATCGCCAGCAAACTGATAGGCCTTGCCAAAGGCCATCACGGCATCATCATAACGACCGATGACGGTAAAGGAGCGCCCCAGCATGACCCATCCCTCGATATCTGACGGATCTTTCTGCAAACGCTGGGCGAGGCTGCCTATCATCTGCTCAATCTGCTGCGCCATCTCGGCTTCACTGTTTCCATGAGGCGATGCCTCCTGAACCAGGGAAGCCTGCTCAGGATTCAGCCCTTCGAGGTTGCCTATATTGAAGTACATCGTCACGGCAAACACCGGCAGCGCTACCGCCAGCACCACAGAGGTAGCCACCATCAAGCCTTTGTGGTCAGCCTTGGCCATGCCCTCCTGGCGGGCATCTTCTGCGTCCTCCAGCAGACGCCGTTCAATCTCCTGGCGCGAGCTGTCGTACTGCTCCTGGCTGACATCACCCGCCGCCAGATCACTCTCCAGATCTTTTAGCTGATTTTTATAGATTGAAATATTGACTGCCTCGCGATCCACCTCAACCGTCTTGCGGCTCTTCTTAAAAAGCGGGGGAATCACAAATAACAGAGCCGCTCCGATCAAGCTACCCACAACTACCCAAAACACGGTCATGCCTGACTATCTCCCGACTCATCTTTTTTCAGCAACGCCTCTGCACGACGCTGCTCTTCTTTTGATAATGGTGTTTCAGTAATCACCTTCTTGCGCCGCAAGATATTGAAGTAGAGCACGGCGACACCAATACCCAGCAACAGCAACGGGCCAAACCACAACAGCACCGTGGTCGATTTAAAGGGGGGGCGGTAGCGCACGTAGTCGCCGTAGCGTTCGACCATGAAGTCCACCACTTCTCGATTGGTCATCCCCTTCTCAATCATCTCCTGAATATATTCGCGCATATCCACAGCAAACTCGGAGTGGGAGTCCGCCAGCGACTGCCCCTGACACACCAGGCAACGCAGCTCGCCGGAGACATCCATCACACGGTCGTGCATCTCGGGATTGCCGGAGACATACTCCGCCTCCTTAGCCTGCACTCCGAACGGCAGCCACAGCAGCGCCGTCAACCATAAAATCCGTCTGATCATCTTTTAGCTTCCCGCACTGTTCAACTTTCGCACCAGAGGTAAAATCTCTTTCTCCAGCGCTTCGTACGTTACCGGCCCGGTATGTTTGTGACGAATAACGCCCTGCTTGTCGATGACAAAAGTTTCCGGCACACCGTACACACCGTAATCAATGGCTACACGACCTTTAACATCGTAACCACTGGCCACATAGGGATTGCCAAAATCCTCCAGCCAGGTGGTCGCCGCTTGGCGCTCGTCCTTGTAGTTAAGGCCATAGAGAGGCACCAGGCCGCTCCGGGCCAGCTGCATAAATACAGGGTGCTCCTGCCGGCAGGATACGCACCAGGAGGCCCAGACATTCAGCAGCCACACCTTGCCCAGCATCTCGTCCCGACTCATGGTCTGATCTGGCTGATAGAGACGGGGCAACTCAAACTCAGGTGCCGGCTTATCGATAAAAGGCGACGGAACATCGCTGGGGTCACCAAATAACCCCACAAACAGCACGCCGGAAAGGGCAACAAAGATAACCAGAGGAATTAAATAGCGTGCCATTACACCTTCTCCGTAGCCAAATCATCCTGCTCCGGTACCTTGGCAACAGCAGCCTTTCCTCCAGGCAGCTTGGCCTTGATGGCCTTGCGCGCCAACGCCCGGTAGCGCCGATCACTCATGGCCAGCAGCCCACCCAGACACATCAGAAAAGAGCCGCCCCAGATCCAGGCCACGAAGGGCTTGTAGTAGACCCGCACAACCCAGGCCGTGCCGCCAACCGGTTCACCCAGCGAGACATAGAGGTCGCGCCAGAGCGTTGTGTCAATGGCAGCCTCGGTCATGGGCATCGTCTGGACGGTATAGACGCGCTTTTCCGGATGCAAGGTCATGAGCTCCACGTCATCTCGCGATACCCGGATGAGCCCTCGACTGGCCGTATAGTTCGGCCCTTTCACTTCAACCACACCGTCAAAGCGGAAGGTGTACCCATCGACCACCACAAAGTCGCCCAGATCCATCCGCACATCCTTCTCGGTCTCGTAGTTGGACACCAGGGCCACACCGATAATGCTGACGGCGACGCCAACATGGGCCAGGTGCATACCGTAGAAGCCGGCAGGAACAGACTTGATGCGTTCAGCCAGGGTAGTCGTTGTGTTGCCCGACTGGATGCGATCCCGGATACCGACGACGGCCGTGGAGATAATCCAGCCAGCCATTACGATGCCCAATGCCGCCATCCCCTTCCACTCACCCATCGCCAGGGGTACAACCAGGGCCGCCACGGCCGCAGTAGCAAAGGCCCAGCGCAGTCGCACCAAAATATCTGGCACGCTGGCCTTTTTCCAACGAGCCAACGGCCCAATACCTGTCAGGAAAACCAGCGGCACCATCAGGGGCACAAAGATCAAATTAAAGTAGGGAGCCCCTACCGAAACTTTGCTATTGGAAGCAATCAAGCCATAGTCCGCCAGACCTTCGATGATGATGGGGTAAACCGTGCCCAACAATACGGCTGCAGCGGCAACGGTCAAAATAACGTTGTTCATTAACAACATGGTCTCTTTCGAGACGATATCGAAGCGCCCCCCCAAACCGACTTTCGGCGCGCGCCAGGCGTAGAGCAGCAGTGATGCCGACACCACCACAAAGAGAAAACCAAGAATGAAACCACCACGCGTCGGATCGGTGGCGAAAGCATGGACAGAGGTAATGACGCCCGAACGCACCAGAAAGGTTCCCAACAGGCTAAGCGAGAAGGCAAAGATGGCTAACAACACTGTCCAGCTCTTGAATCCGCCACGCTTCTCTGTAACCGCCAGCGAATGCAACAGCGCCGTCCCCACCAGCCAGGGCATAAATGAAGCATTTTCCACCGGATCCCAAAACCACCAGCCGCCCCAGCCCAGTTCGTAATAGGCCCACCAGGAGCCCAGCGCGATACCACCTGTCAGGAAAACCCAGGCAATGGCCGTCCAGGGGCGGGACCAACGGGCCCAGGCAGCATCCAGCTTTCCGTTCATCAGTGCCGCAATCGCAAAAGCAAACGCGACTGAAAAACCGACGTAGCCCATGTAGAGCATCGGTGGATGAATGATTAGCCCGGGGTCTTGCAGCAGTGGGTTCAAGTCCCGACCATCCGGTGCCGCCGGCAAGAGACGATCAAACGGGTTGGATGTCAGCAACATGAACAGATAGAAGCCCACCGCAACCAGGCCCAACACGCCGATCACGCGAGCGGCCATATCATCGGTCAGGTGCTTACTGAACACAGTCACAGCTGCCGTCCACAAGGCAAGCATAAAGGCCCAGAGCAACAGTGAGCCCTCATGCCCCCCCCATACACCCGCCACCCGATACTGCACCGGCAGCTGGGAGTTGGAATGGGAGGCAACATAGAGCACCGAAAAATCGTTATTGACGAAGGCGTAGGTCAAACAGGCAAAAGCAATCGAGACAAAGACAAACTGCCCCTGGGCCACAGGGCGAGCCAGATTCATCCAGGGTTTGATATTAAGAGAGGCACCCGCGATAGGCAGTACCCCCTGAACAATTGCCAGACAAAGGGCAACGATTAGGGCAACGTGGCCAATTTCCGGAATCATTGTGTCACTCCTTGAGGTGCGGCCAGAGCTTCGGCGTTTTTGGCATCTTCAGCATCCTGCAGGGCATCAGCCACTTCCGGTGGCATGTAGGTTTCATCGTGTTTGGCGAGCACCTCCTCTGCCTCGAACAGACCGTTCGGGCCAAGTTTGCCCTGGGCAACCACCCCTTCACCTTCGCGAAACAGATCGGGCAGGATGCCGGTATAGGCGACCACAATAGTCTCAGCGTTATCCGTCACTCCAAAGTGAACAGTGACACCATTTTCCTGGCGCTGAATACTACCCTCCTCAACCAGCCCCCCCAAACGAAACGTTCGATCTTGTGGCGCCTTACCCGCAACCACCTCCGTGGGGCTGAAAAAAAGGTTGATATTGCTTTGCAGTGCATTGAGCACCAGGGTGGCAATCAAACCGACACCAACCAACCCTACCAAGATAAATATGCCGCGCTTATGTCTGGCTTTCATTCTTCAACCTCAGAGTTCATTCGGATCATACGACCCAGCCGCTGCTTTAAAGTTCGATGGCTACGCGCAACCAGGATGGGTTCAACGATCATAAAGAGCGCGGCAACCCCGAAAGAACCCCACACATAAAAGGCGTAACCCCCCATGGCAAAAAAATCAGCCATTACTCTTGTCCTCCAACATATCACCCACCCATCTGGTGTTACCCTCTCGTTCCAAAATGATGCGCCGTACCCGCGTGAGCGCCACCGCGATGGTGTAAGCCCAGCAGGCAAACGTCATGACCAGCAGCGCCAGCAACATGATGTCGGTCATGCTCGACTCGCTGCTTGCCTTGATCGTTGCCCCCTGGTGGAGCGTATTCCACCACTGAACGGAGTAGTAAATGATGGGTATATTGACCACCCCCACCAGCGCCAGCACACCACCAGCCCGGGAGGCGCGCCGAGGATCATCGATGGACGACTCCAGCGCCATGAAACCTATATAGAGAAACAGCAAGATAAGCTCGGAGGTCAGCCGGGCATCCCAGACCCACCATGCACCCCACATGGGCTTGCCCCACAGGGCCCCGGTCCAGAGGGCAATAAATGTGAACATCGCCCCGGTAGGCGCCAACGCAGAAGCCATCATGGAAGAGAGGCGAGTATTGAACACCATCCCCACCACAGCCCAGCCCGCCATCACCACGTAGATCAACATCGACATCCAGGCGGCCGGCACATGAATGAACATGATTCGGTAACCTTCGCCCTGCTTATAGTCGGTAGGGGCAACCACCAGACTCAGATAGAGCCCGACCACCATCAACACCACCGCAACGAAAGCAAACCAAGGCACCATCTTGCCCGCCAGCGGGTAGAAGGTGGCCGGCGATGAGAACTTGAACACATTAATCGCCATAATTTCAAACCACGTTATTGTTACTCAATAGAAATGCGCAACGCCGCCGCTGCCGCCAGCGGAGATAAAAGCAGCGCGGCCACCAACATTGCACCCATGAGAGAAAGATGACCTTCCGCTCCCAGCCCCGCCGCGCTGGCCTCCACGGCACCCGCCCCAAAAATCAGTACCGGAATGTAGAGTGGCAACACCAGCAGCGACACCAGCACACCACCGCTGCGCAGCCCCAGCGTCAAAGCGGCACCGATAGCCCCGATCAAGCTCAGCACCGGCGTGCCCACCAACAGCGTCAACACCAGCATCACCAAAATATCGCCGCTCAAGCCGTACTGCAGCCCCAGCAGCGGCGCCATCAGCACCAGGGGCAATCCAGAGATCAGCCAGTGCGCGCAGACCTTACCCAACACCAACAGCGCCAACGGCTGGGGTGTCATAACCAACTGTTCCAACGTGCCATCTGCGTGATCGTCTGCGAACAGGCCCGACAACGACAACATGGAGGCCAGCAACGCCGCCACCCAGAGCACCCCGGACGCCATCGCCTGCAACAGCTCCGGATCGGGCCCGACCCCCAGGGGAAATAGACTAACGACGATGATGAAGAAAAAGAGATTCGTCAGCACATCGGAGCGATTACGCATCGCCAGCGTCAAGTCACGTTGAATAATACAAAACAGCGCTGACAACATAACTAATCAATCACCCAAATGAATATGCTGAAGCTTGTCAGCAGGAATACTCACTTCCTGGTGGGTCGTCAGAATCGTTACCCCCCCGGCAGCAACGTGCGCCTGAATCATGCCTTGCAAAAGATCAACTGCTCCGACATCCAGGGCCGTAAACGGTTCATCCAAAATCCATAATTTGGCCGGCTGCAACAGCAGGCGGGCCAGGGCAACCCGACGTTTTTGGCCTTGCGACAACACTTTGACCGGCAGATCGACACAGCGCGCCAGCCCCATGCGTCGCATCGCTTTTTCCACCTCGGCATCGGAGATATCAAAACCGCTCAGGCGACTAAAGGTCTTGAGATTTTCAAAACCGCTAAGCTCAAACTTCAGGCCGTAGTGGTGACCAAAATAGATCATGTCGCGAAAATACTCGTCACGCGCGCGCCGAACATTCTCCCCGTTCCAGAGGATCTCCCCGTCCTCAGGCAATACCAAGCCCGCCAATGCACGCAGCATGGTGGTTTTACCACTACCGTTAGGACCGTGGACATGCAGCAAACTGCCAAGTGCCACTTCGTACGACAAACCGGAAAACAGGCGCCGATCACCGCGCATGCACTCCAGATTAACAACGCTAAGCATCCGGAAATAGGCCTTATTTGCCCAAAAGATCGTCGATTATACATCAATCGTAAAGAATGTCCCGCCACCATACTCAGGCACAAAAAAAGCCCGGCAATGCGTTAACATGCCGGGCATAAAGCAGGTCATTTAAGGGTAAATAACGCTACATAGGGATACGAAAAAGAAGCAGGGAGAGACGACGCTGATCAGACACTGGTTTGTAACCGCCTCAAACTACAACCCCAGCACATGCAGCATGCCGGCAGCCACCATCATCAGCAGCAGCGGCAGGTGCAGCGCGTGCCAGAGAGAGAAGAGATTGCCGTAAAAAGAGAGCCCGCCCATCTTGCGCACGGAAGAGAGATAGAGATTGAGGTACTTGTTAGCATCGCTGCGCACGGAGCGAAGCTGCATATCACTCCACTTCATACGGTGCGCTTCATACTCCAGTGCCTCACTCAGCTGACGCCGATAAACAGCCTCATGCCAGGTCGTCCAGATACCAAAGCTGGAGAGACGGCAAAGCGCATCAAAAAAACTGCTGGCAGGCGAGAGGGCGGCAATCTCGTACGCCTGCAAACCATTTCTGAAGCGGGGAGCAAACCCGCAGACGGTGGCAAGCTTGTACTTGGCGTAAGCCTTATCACGCCCCAGGGATTCGACTGTTGTCTCATCACCACTTATCCCGCTGTGGGTTTTACTGTAAATCAGGCGACCCAGCAGACCACTTAACGCCACCAGCACCATCAGGGCAACGGAGACCTGGCTCTCGGCCGAACTCAACTGAAAATTGGCGTGATACAGAATACTGGCAGGCGCGAGCACGCCAAAAACGACATGAGCCCGAAACCACCATTTCAAGGCATTTTTCCAGCGCCCGCCCCCAATCACTTTCCATACCGGGTAGTAGAGCAGAGCGAGCATCAGGGCGCCCCCCAAAACCCCCAGCACATAGTGGGGGGCAGTAACACTGCCGAAAAAGACACCATCGCGGTTGATCCAGCCCATAAAAACGACATAAGCAGCGGCAATATAGCCCAACATCGCCAGCAGCCGGGACTGACTCAGACCACGCCCCCGCTCGTGTTGACGCAACGCATCCGGCACAAAAACATCACCATTACCGGCAACGGACTTCGAATAAGCCACTCGATCAGCCATTAGCTCCCTCATTCCTTGATTTTCTGCTGTCCTTGCCACATTTGGGCACCCCAATGCACCCAATTACCCCAGACAAGCAACAGTATTTACTTCGAAATCAGGAGAGACAATAAATATGCCAAAAGAGGTAACACCTTGTTTATCCAACCATTTATAACAATACAGCCCACACACCGGGCCCACAAATAAGATAAACGTCCCCCATCGACGACAAAAGGGGCGGCATAGACCCTATCTGATTGTTATTTAAGGATTTTCAAAAGTCTCAGATCAGCAACGAAAAAACACAAGCCAATATTGAATCACCCCCTCTGATGGGCTAGCCGTCACGGTGCCAGGGCGACACGAAAGCCATTGCTTCTATCACCAAACCGCACATCGTAACTACCACGAACAGCAGAACCCAGCTGAGCAGGCTGATTGTTCCACCCCCCGCCCCGCAGGCCGCGCAACTG